>MVZB01000064.1 GCA_002068205.1 candidate division BRC1 bacterium ADurb.BinA292 | reverse complement strand
GCGGCAGGCGTTCCGCCAGGCGATGGAGTCGCGCCCCGAACCGCCGCGGCGGCGCCTCCAGTTTTCCTGGTCGAACTGGGGGTTCGGCATGGAGGACCTGAGCCAGTCGGTCGAGCGCCTGGCGCGCAACGGGATCAAGTGGATCGAACTGCACGGCAATCGCTACGGCCCCGATCTGGGCTATCGGGCCGCCGACGTGCGGCGCATTCTGTCCGATCACGGCGTGGGCTGTTCGGGCATCTGCGGGATGTTCAGCCCGGAATGCGAGCTGTCCAGCCCGAGCGGCCGCGTGCGCCAGAATGCGATCGACTATATCCGGCGCAATCTGGAGCTAGGCGCGGAAGTCGGCGCGAGTTATTTTCTGATCGTCCCCGGCGCGGTCGGCCGCCCCGGCGCCGTCGATGACCGCGAATTCGATCGCTCGGTGGAGACGTTGCGACTGGTGGCCGACGCGTTCGCTGAGGCGGGCCTCCGCGGCGCCGTCGAACCGATTCGCGCCGCCGAGGTCAGCCTGGTCCATACATTCGACGAGGCGCTGGCTTACATCGAGGCGGTCGGCCACGACGCGATTCAGCATATCAACGGCGACATCTATCACATGCAGGTGGAGGAGTCGCATATCGCGGAGCGGCTGCTCGAGGCGGGCTCGCGGCTGACCAACCTGCATCTGGCCGACAGCAATCGCCGCGCCCTGGGCGAAGGCGCGATGGATCTGGACACAATGATCATGGCGCTCTACGCCATCGGCTACGATCAGGATCCGGCGTGCTTCGTCACCGCCGAACCGCTCGGACCGGGCGGCGACCCCTACCCGGCGATGTATGGCAAGACCGATCCGGCGGTTCTCGACCGCCTGGTCAAGACGACGATCGACACGTGGAACGAACGGGAAAGCGCCGTGCTGGATGCTCTGGCGGCGACCCACGCCCACGCTTGATCAGGCGTTTATTTGGAAGCCCCGGCGGCGCGAACGGCGCCCGCGGGCGGATCGCGCAATCGGGAGGTGTCCGGCAGCATGTCGTTCCAATCGCTTCAACGCGAGGCATTTCAACTCAATCAGGCCATCTACGAGCATGGGCTGGCGCTGCTGACGTGGGGCAACGCCAGCCTGCATGATCGCGACCGCGGGCTGATCGCGATCAAGCCGAGCGGCGTGAGCGCGGCTCGATTGAAGGAGGAGGATATCGTCGTCCTCAGCATCGACGACGGCCGGACGCTGGCCGGCGCGCTGCGCCCCTCGTCCGACACGCCGACGCACGTCTATCTCTACCGCGCGTTCGCGGGTGTCGGGGCGATCATTCATACGCATTCGACGCACGCGACCGCCTGGGCGCAAGCCGGCCAGGCCATCCCCTGCTTCGGCACGACGCATGCCGATCATTTCAACGGCGCGGTGCCCGTGACGCGGCCGATGCGGCCGGACGAGATTCGGCATGATTACGAAGAGAACACCGGCCGGGTGATCGCGGAATGCTTTGCAACGCATGCGCTCGATGCCGGCCAGATGCCGGGCGTGCTGGTGCACGGCCATGGCCCGTTCGCCTGGGGTGAAGACGGGCGGCACGCGCTGGACAACGCGATCGCGCTGGAGGAGATCGCACGGCTGGCGTGGTATACGCGCGCGATCAATCCGGCCGCGTCGCCAATCGCGCCCTATCTGCTGGAGAAGCACTTCACACGCAAACACGGCCCCGCGGCGTACTACGGTCAGGCCACGGGCGGAGCGAGGGATTCTTGAGCGGGGCCTTCGGGGACGAGGACGAGGAACGATTTCCAACAGACGCACGGGAGAAAGCAGGATGACGATTGAACTGGCGGTGATTGGCGGCGGACGGATGGCGGTGAACCACCATCTGCCGGCGCTGAGGCGGTTGATGGATTCGAGACGGATCGATGTCCGCCTGCGGGCGCTGGTCGACAGCAACCCGGAGCAGGCCGACAAAGTCGCCGGCCAATTCGGCTTCGCGACAACCTATCCCTCGGTTGACGCGCTGCTGCGCGACGGGCGGCCCGATGCCGCGCTAGTGCTGACCCCCTATTGGGTCAATGAGACCGTCACCGCGCCGTTGCTGGAGCACGGCGTCGCCGTGTTCACCGAGAAGCCGCCGGCGATGTCGGCCGCCGGCACGCGGCGGCTGGCGGAACTGGCCGAACGCGCCGGCGTCGCGAACCAGGTCGGCTTCAACCGGCGCTACTGGCCGCCGATTAAGACCGCACTGGACTGGCTGGCCGAACACGACGCGCCGCTCCAGGCCATCCGCGCCACCAAGCACCGCCTGGGCCGGACCAATGAAGACTACGCATTTTACACGTTCTCGCATGTGATCGACCTGATCCTGGCCGTCGCCGGACCGGCGACTTCGATGCAATGCCTGTCGGCGCCGGTGCCCGGCGCCGACAGCGCCAACCTGTTCGCGCTGATCCGGCTGGCGGGCGACTGTTCGGCGCTGGCATCGGGTATGCCCGACGTCGGCTATCAACAGGAGATCTACGAATTTCACACGCGGCGCGGCACGGTGATCGTCGATGCTTACTGGGGCACCGACCGGCCGGCGATCGTGCGTGAATATGTCGACTATGACCTGGTGCGCGAGGTGGTACTGCCGCGCGGCACGGATCGGCCGGTGATCGACGGCTTTCTGCCGCAACTGGAGGCGTTCTTCGACGCGCTCGCGGGCGCCGCGCCCGCCTCGCCAACGCTGCGCGATTGCGTGCAGACAATGGAACTGCTCGAGGCGCTTCGCGCGGGGCGCAACTGGTCGGCGGGGGAGCGCGCCTCGGAGGAAATCCTCGACCCCGCGCTGTTCGCGCCACGATGAACCGGCGGGCCAGCAAGGCGGTGGGCGCGTGGTGGCTTGCCGCGGCCCTGATCGTGAGCGTCGCGTCAGCATGGCCGGCTGCAGGCGCCGACGAATCCGCGTGGCCCGCGCGCGTTGCGGTCAACGACCACGATTTGCGCCGCGCGCTTTCGGCCGCCGTGCATGCCATCTCGCATACGCTCGATCCCACCGGTCTGCCCTATTTCGAATGCCACGCGCTGGAGCGGCCGCGGCTGGCGTTCAACCCGCAATTCTCCGCGGCGAACGTGGCGGGGCGTTCGCTCTACGCCTTGCTCCGCGCGCGCGCCGTCGGCATCGAGGTCGACCCGGCCTTCGTGGCGCAATACCGGCAAGTCGTTTTGGAATCCTACCGGCTGACGCGCGCGATGCCGGGCAATCCCGAAACCCCCGGCGCCCCGTATAACCGCTACCACTGGTCGAACACCGGCGCGGGCCTGCGCGGCCTGGTGGGGCTGGTGGAGTTCGAGAACGACGACACGGCGCGGCGGTACGCCGACGAGGCGTTCCACCTGTTGCGGATGCACCTGGCGGAGGAGGACTTCAACTGGCGGCGCTACGCGCGGCTCACGCAGCTCGATCAGCTCGACCCGAAATTCGACGCCGCGCGCTGGCCCGAAACGGAAGAGACGGTCGCCCGCTCCGGCGGCTTCATCCTGTGGGCCGCGGCCGAATACCATCGGCTGACCGGTTCGGCCGACGCGCTGGCGGTCGCGCGGGGAATCGCCGATCTGCACGTGCGCCACGCGGCGCCGGCCGACGGCCGGCTGGCGGGCTACGATCATGTTTTCGAGCCGGCGGCCGAAATGAACGCCCTGGCGCGGCTGGCGCTCATCACCCGGGACATCCACTACATGCGGCGCGCCCGCGCGCGCTACGACGTCGGCGTGCGCGCGATCCGGTCGGCGAACGGCTGGATGCCGGAGAACCTGGCGTTTCGCGCCGACGTGGGCGAGATCAACAACACCGCCGAACTGATCGAAACGGCGCTCTCGCTGGCGCGCTGGGGCTGGCCGCAATATTATCAGGATACCGAACGATTCACGCGGGGCCATCTGCTGCCGGCGCAGCTGCTCGATGTCTCCGTAATTCCCGCCGCCGCGGACGAGCCTCCCGATTCCGAGCTTCCGTTCGCGGAACGCATCCGGGGCGTGTGGGGCTTCCCCGCGCCGTATGGTCACGTCGCCACGCGCAACAGCTATCTGCGCGGGGCGTTCCACCTCGATATCGTCAGCGGCGGCGCCGTCGGCGTCGCGGAGGTCTGGAAGCACTGCGTCGAACGAACGACCGATTCCCAGACCGTCAATATGTGGTTCGACTACGAGGATGAGCTGATCCGCGTGCGCGAGCCGTATGCCCACGACGGTTCGCTCAGCATCGTGATGCGCGCGCCGGGGACGCTGCGCGTGCGGCTGCCCCACTGGCTCGATCCGGGCTCACTCCGCGTCACGGTGGGCGATGAGCCGATCGCGTTTGAGGTCGCCGAGCGGATGCTCGTCATTCGCTCCGCGCCGGCCGAGCGCGAAATTCGCGTCGATTGCGCCATCCCGTATCGTGCCGAGCGCGAAACACTCAACGACCGTTCGTTCGACCTGCTCTGGCACGGCGACCGGCTGGTTGCGACCTCTTCCATGGGGGCCCCGTTACGCTTCTTTCCCGAACTGAGCACGGACGCGCCGCCTACCGACGCGCGCCGCGAGCGCCTGGAAGCCACCCGGAACTGGCTGGAAACGCTCGGCGCCGAGCGCCTGTTCCTGCATCTGCCGCTCGATGCCGAGGGGTCCGGCAGCGTCGGCCAGTTGCTGGAGTCGCACGGTGTGCAACCCGCACCCGATCGGCTGGGAAACGCCGGCGGCGCCGCCTGCTTCGACGGCGTGCAATCCCGGATGCGCGTGGCGCTGCCGTATTTCCCCGAGCGTGAGTTCACGTTGAGCCTGTGGGTGAAGCCCGATCCGCAACAGCCCGAGCCGCCGCGCGAGGGACGGATCGTCTCGGCCTGGGCCGAGGTGCTCGACGATCCGGTGCGCGTCTCCTTCTCGCGCGACGGGCTCTCGGCCGGCGTTGAGAACGGCCGCATCTGGCGTACCGATGCTTTCCCGCTATCCGCCGACCGCTGGACGCATGCGGCCATCGTCCGCACCGACTACGATCTGCGGCTGTTCATCGATGGCGCGTTGGTCGACTCCGTCCGCATTCATCATCCGCCCGATCCGATCCACACTCGGGCGCAGGACCTGGGGATCGGCTGGAATCCCAACCATGCGCCCGACGGCGAATTCTTCCGCGGCGCCGTGGACGATCTGCGGATCTACGGCCGGGCGCTCGGCGAGGATGAAATCCGCCGGCTGGCGGCGCCGCCCGACGCCTTCCCTTGAACGGCGGATCAACCTTGAATCAACGGCTGGCCTGAGCGGGCGGGAGATACGCCTCAGGTCCGGGGTGCAGCGGCAGCGTCAGGCTGCGGAAGTCCCTGATCCGGTGAAACGTGACCAGATCGGCGTCATGCTGGTTGGGGCCGTCCTTTGACGTGCGTGAAATTAGAATGATATCGTCGCCGTCGATCGCGGCCGAGGGGTACATGAACGATTGCGTGACCCGGTCGGGCCAGTGCGCGACGTTGCCGGCCGGGAACCAGTTCAGGCAATCGATGCTGTAGTGCAGAAACAGCCAGCGGCGTTCATTGCCCGGCGGCGCGGCGAATCCGCTCGCCTTCAACTGGGCATGCCGCTCAAACAGATCCTGGGAATCGGTCACCAGATTGGACAAGAGGAAATAGAAGCGACTCACATCGTCGTAGAGGATGAAAAACTTGTTCTGGCCGCCGGGCAGCGGATAGTACTGCGTGAAGCTGAGTTTCAGCTCGCCGCTGGTCTCATCGAGATCGGCGACCGAACAGAGATTCGCGGTTGAAAAGCCGTCGATTACGCAGCGCGACAGCACGCGGATGCGCCCGTTCACCTCGACGGTGTTGTGCTCCAGCCAGGAAACGCCGCTCCATGGGCGGTTGAATTTCTCGACCTGAACCTCATGCGGAAACATCCAGCGGCAGATCGCGTCGGGCACGGGGGCGTAATCGATCACGTTGGACAGCCGCCAGGCGGCCGGATTGAGCAGGTCCTGGCTCAGATCGGCCACGGCCATCACCAGCCGCTGGTATTTGCGCTCCTGATCGGGATACTTGGTTGAAAGCGCGAGGTAGAAGCGGCCGTCCTTGATCACGGTCGAATTGGAAATCGTCCAGTACTCGCCGGTGAAGATGGTTGACGGTTCGCTCCACGTTTCACCCCGGTCAAAGCTGGTGACAAACGACACATCGCGCCATGTTTCGGCCTGAACGAACATGTAGAGCCGGTCGCCGATCATGAACGGCGTGGCGTCCTCGTAGGGCAGCCGGCCCAGCTCGCGCCAGGTCGCGCCGCCATCGTCGCTGCGCTTCATGATCGTCGAGCGCTCGTCGTCCGACCAGCAAGGGGCGGCAACCAGAATCGACCCATCGGACAGCAGGGCCATGTTGGGATCATGGAAAAAGTAACGTGCATCCGGGACCTGCGCGACGACGACATAGTCCTGCGCCAGCGGGACGACGTTCGGGTTCGGACGGTGGGCGCCCTCGGCGGCGGCGGCCGACGCGGCGCGAACGGCGTCATCGCGCACGCATCCCGCCAGCAGGATGCAAATCAGGATCGACCAATGAACCAGGGATTTCATTCGCTGGAGCCTTTGCAGAGTCATGTTGGAACGGAGTGGCCTTTCGCCGGCCGGAGAGGTCGGCCGGCGAAAGGCCGTGGAGGGGAGGGCGGGGGCACGGCGCCGGGGGATTCCGTCGGATCAAGCCACCCGCATCGGGATCATGGTCAGACTTAGAACACCACCCAGTGACGCGCCGCATTGGGCGTGGGACCGGGCTCCGTGTCCCCCTTGTCGAATTCATAGGCGCCCATGTCGGGGGCGGGGCCTTGCGGGCGATAGAGCCCCTCGACATCGTGGTCGAAACCCATCCCGAGCGCCGTATCGATCGCGGGCGAATCCTCCATCAGGTGCAGATCCACTTCCTGATTGGCGAAGTCCTCGTTGGCCGCCGCGACGAACTTGATGTAATTGGGATCCGGGACGTTGTGCGTGTAGTTGCCGCCGCGCACCACGGTGACCGTCGACTCAAAGTCCGCGGGATTGCCCGAATTCACGATCGAATAGTCGATGTTATAGGCGATATTCGTCACTGTCCCATAGGAATTGACCGGCGGCCGCGTGAACCCGCCGGGGCAGAACAGCAGCGAGTTGCGGATCGTGACCAGCGGGTTGACGGCGACCGCCCGGCTGCCGATCACCGTATCGTTGCGGTTCGACAGCGTGCAGTGCGTCACCTCCAGACCCCGGCACTGGTTCTGCACATAGATGCTCTCGAAGGCATAGGCATTGATCACCGTGTTCTCCAGCACGAACGGGCAGGCATAGCCCAGCAGCAGGACCGAGCCATTGGTGCTCGCCGCCGTGTTGCCCAGGAACGAGCAATCGCGGAAGATCACCCGGTCCGGCGCGTCGGTCGTCGGGAAGCTGTCGAACGAGAACAGGCGCCCGAACCAGTCGCTCCAATGGCAGCCCTCAAAGAGGATCTCGCTGCCGGGGGCCCACTGACCGGTCATCATGTGGTTGACGATGTCGAGCGTGGCGTGCGCGCCGGTGAACGTGCAGCCGATGAACGTCAGGTCGCCGAAGCGCGACCGCGGCCGCAGGTCTTCCTCCGTACCGGGGTCGATGTCGACCGCATAGGGGTTGAGGAAGAGCTCGCGCTCGCAATTGATGAACTGGCAGTTCTCGACGTGAACCGTCGTCGGCATCGCGTCGGTCGCGTCCCAGTCCTCGTCGCTGCCGATCTCGATCCCGCTGCCGGTGCCGGCCGACAGTCCCTCGAGCCGCCGCACATTGCTCAGGATGCAATCCTGCAACGTCATGTCGACGCCGCGGAAGAGGGAGACGCTGCGGCCGCCGCCGGTCATCGTCACGCGCCGGGCGGTGAACGTCGATTTGTTCATTGCCTGGATGCTCGCGCGGAAATCGACGCCGTTGTCGGCGCTCATGTTGATCGTCAGATCCTCGATCACGATGCCGGTCGAGCCGTCGAGCAGGATCCCTTCATTGACGTCGTTGGCGGCGCCGATGGCGATGATCGTCGTGTCGCGGTTCTGGCCGCGCACCGTCACATCGCTCATGGCGCTCAGGTCGACGTGCTCGTCGTACGTTCCCGGCGCAATCACGATCTCATCGCCGTTGGCCGCGTTCTGCAGCGCCTCGGTGATGGTCGTGTAATCGCCCGACGGGCCGACGTTGATCGTGGCCGCCATCGCGGTCGAAATCAGCAGCGTCGCCGTCACGGCTGCAAATAGTCGAATGATGCACGACATGCCTGGTCTTCCTTTCCCCGGATATTCCCGGTTGACACAATGGGGGTTGCAGGGTGGCGTGGCCGGCGGCGTGCTCCGCCGCGCGCCGCCGGCCGCTTCGAACGATTTCCGTCCGCGCTCAGTCGAACTGGAATTCCGACAGTTCGGCCGGCACCAGATAGGACTCGTAAGCGCCCAGATCGGGATTGGTCGCCGCCGGATTGGGACGGCTCTTGCCGAGAACGTCGTCGGTATAGCCCAGGTCGGCGCCCGCCCCGAGCGCCGGCGACGGATCGCCCAGCCGCATGTCGGTCGCCGGATGCGCCCAGTTGATGAAGTTGGCGTAGTTTTCGTCGGTGTTGTTCCAGACGTAATTGGCGCCGAGCGTGGGCGGCGTCGTCACCGTCTCCTGGATGCCGTCGTCGTCGTCCCGCAGCGAATTCGAGATCGTGTAGTCCAGGTCGAAATGCAGCGGGGTCCCCTCGTTGTAGCCGGTCAGCGGCGGCCGGTTGGGCGTCGTCGTCCGCACGGCGATGATCGAGTTGCGCACGACGGCGTCGACCGTCGTGTTCATGGCCCGCGCGGCGATCACGACGGGGTTGACGTTGGCCAGCGTGCAATGCGTTACCGTCAAGCCCTCATTGCGCGCCCCCAGATAGATCACTTCGGATTGCCATGTCGCGATCGCCGTGTTTTCCAGGATGATCGGACAGGCATAGTTGCAGTAGAGCGCGGCGTTGGAGGTTGAGGCATCCAACTTGATCATCTCGCAGCGGCGGAACGTCACGTGTTCCGGCGCCTGCGTCGGCATCGGGAAGCCGTCCATGTGGAAGTTGTAGCCGGCCCAGTTGCTGAACTTGCAGTCCTCGAACAGCACCTCGCTGCCCGGTTCCCACTGGCCCGTCATGAAGCGCATGGTGATGTTGCTGGCGCCGCCGTTGCTGTCGAATTCGCAGTCGCGGAACGTGAGGCTGCCCACGCGCGTGCGCGCCACCGTGTTGCCCAGCGTCGCGAACGGATTGATGTAGACCGGGTACTCGGTGTGCTGGAACAGGCAGCCGGTCGCTTCGACCGTGGTGTACATCGCCGTGTTGGTGGTGTAATCCTCGTCGCTGCCGATTTCAATGCCGCCCCCGTTGCCGCCGGAGCGCGAAACGTTGGTCAGCTCGCAGTCGATCAGCTCGGCCTCGGCGCCGCGCCAGAGGCTGACGTTGCGGCCGCCGCCGGTCATAATGACGTTGTTCGCCGTGAACGTCGACTTCTCCATCGCCTGGATCGCGGCGCGGTATTCGACGCCGTTGTCGGCCGTCATGTCGATCGTCAGGTCCTGCAGCACGATCCCGGTCGAGCCGTTGATCAGGACGCCCTGATTGGCCGCCGTGCCGGCGCCGATGGCGATGATCGTTCCGCCGCCGGGGTCGCCCTTCAACGTCAGATCCTGGCGCCCGCTGATTTCGACGGCTTCATCGTAGCTCCCGGCGGCGATCTGGATTTCGTCGCCGTCGGCGGCGTTGGTAATCGCCTCGCCGATCGTCGCGTAATCGCCCGTGGGGCCGACCGTGATCACCGCCGCGTGGGCCAACAGGCCGGCCAGCCCGAACAGGGCCAAAGCAAAGAGTCTGGATGGATGGCACATGTGGAGGTCCTCCCTGTCGTTTCAAAGGCAGATGCGTGCGGAGAGCCGCCGCGGCGAGGCGTGGCGCGCGTCGTCGCCGCCGGGCCGGACGCTCTGCTGGAGTGGCGCGTGCATCGAATCGTCCCCGGATTGATGCATCGACCGGTTCCGTCGGCCCGTCCGGCGGCGGCATCGTCCCGATTGTGCGATGCCGAACGCCCTCCCGAGCGGACCGATCCTCCCGTCAAGTCGCCCCACAGGCCGCGAAACAACATAAAAACCTTGCACGCCCGCGCACATCCCCTCATCGGCAGAGCCGGCAGCCTCATCGCGAGGCAACGTCCTTTCAGGTCGTGTCCACCTCCTTTCACTGGGGCGGGCGGCCTCGGGGCTGATTCGGTGATTAACGTTAATGAATATAGGCCTGCCTTGCCCGACCTGTCAAGCCCTTTTCTGTCCCGCGGCGCCTGATTTCCGCCGGGCTCCCCGGCGCCCATCCGTCAGCCCGCCCGACCCCCTCCAGGCTCCGCTGGCCGGTGTGCCCGCGACGGAGCTCGAGCGCACTCTGCGCCGCGCTGAAGGGCTTGCATTACCCCATTTCCCGCGCCCTCACCGGCTGCATACCGGCAAGGCGAACGGGTTAGGAACAGGACCTGGCGGATCCGGCCAGACGGGGACTGCGCCATCCCCGGCGGATCACGGCGGAGGCCCCCGGGTGGCCGCGGGCCGTGCGCCAACGACCGGAGCCAGCCCTCCCGCGCCCGCGGCGGGGGAAAAAATGAGAAACCCCTTGACAAGGTTCGTCGGGCGGGCCAATACTGAGCTGGATTTATAGTTAACGTTAATGGATCGCGGCTGGGGAGGGCCGCCCGTGACGATTCCCTTCAGTTGTCGACCCCGCGTCCGGCGGCCCCGCCCGCGCCCGCGCCGGCGAGTCCGCCAGCCGCGATTGAAACCATCATTCCCTTGAACAGCCGGAGGAGACGCCTGTCCATGAAGCAGCACGGATTCACTTTGATCGAGCTTCTGATCGTCGTTGCGATCATCGCCATCCTGGCCGCCATCGCGGTGCCCAATTTCCTCGAGGCGCAGGTCCGCTCCAAAGTCTCGCGCGTCCACGCCGACATGCGCACGCTGGCCACCGGCCTGGAAGCCTACCGCGTCGACAATAATACGCTGCCGGCCTGGTTCGATCCCGGCGCCGCCTATCTCCCCATCTCGGCCGGCGTGGTCCTCTCCACCCCCGTCGCCTATCTGACCAACCCGCGCATGGTCGACCCGTTCGCCTCGCAGCAGAACTTGCAGAGCTGGACGCTCGCCGGCGGCATCCCGTTTCTCCAGATCTTCACCAACGACGATTCCAGCGCCCTGCGCACCATCGAGATCGACACGCTGATGCGCCAGGCGGCGACCAACCCGACGGTTCTCCCCCGCTGCTTCCCGCTGAAGAACTACATCATCATCAGCTCGGGCCCCGACCACGTCGACAACACCGTCGGCGGCTACGCTCCCTACGCCCCGGCCGATCCGCTCGGCAGCGGCGTTTATGACCCGACCAACGGCACCGTGAGCAATGGCGACATCTTCCGCATGCACAACGGGCGGATTCCGCGCGGCTACATCGAACCGCTCGACTCCACCCGCACCATGCGGCTAACCGATCCCTATCTGTAGGATGATTGGCGGATCAGGGGCAGCGAGAGCAAGGACTTCCGCGCGGCGGCCGCCCGAGCTTCCTTACGGGACCCGCGCCAGCATCTCCCGCACCAGGGGGTTGGTTGCGCGTTCCCGGCCGACGGTCGTGGCCGGGCCGTGGCCCGGGAAGATCCGCGTGTCGTCGGGCAGTGTCATCACCTTGTCCCGGATCGTGCGCGCCAGCGTCGCGTAATCGGCGCCGGGCAGGTCCCAGCGGCCAACGCCCCCCTGAAAGATCACGTCGCCGGCGATGAGCTGACCGTCTCCGTGGAGCATCACCGAGCCGACGCAGTGCCCCGGCGCGTCGATCACCCGCAGCTCGCTCCCGCCGATCACCACCCGGTCGCCTTCGCGGTAATAGTGCGTGGCCGCGGCCGGTTCGCAGGGCAGGCCGATCGCCGCCGCCTGGTTCAGCCGGGCATCGGCCAGCAGCGGCGCCGTGTCGGGATGCGCCCAGACCGGCAGCTCGGGGTAGCGCCGGCGGACGGCCGCCACGCCGCCGATGTGATCGAAGTGGCCGTGGGTGATCAGCACGCACGCCGGCGGTCCCGTGTGCGCCAGTTCCACGCGCCAGAGGTCGAGCGCGTCGTCGGTCGGATCCACCAGGGCCCACACCCCGGTCGGCTGATCCAGCACCCGGTAGCTGTTGGTCATCAGCGGCCCGCCCGGTCGCCCGTCAATCCGCAGTCGTTCCTCACGCGCCATTCCGTTCCACTATCTCCAAGAGTCGTTCCTCGTCCTCGTCCCTCGTCCTCGGCTTTCGAAAACCGGCCATTTTCCCCCTTCGTTGTGACCCGCGGGTTCATAAGCCTTTCGCGATCGGGCGTTCCTCCCGCGACGGTTGTTCGTTCAATCGCCAATCGAAACGCATGAACCGGATGACCGTGCCGCGCGGTTGCAGCGCATCGAGCGCGGGCGGGCCGTACTGCCTCAGGAAGGCGAACAAGCCCTTCTCGCCGTTGTCGTTCTTGATCGGCGCGAAGTCGTCCATGTGCCAGCGGAAGATCGACGAGAGATACAGCGTTCCGCGCTCCGTCGCTGGGTTGAAGCGCAGCCCGCGCGGGCTGTGCAGGAACCACCGCGCCTGCTCGTCCAGTTGCCGGTCGAGCGTTTCGGCCGCATAGGGCTCGCGCCGCAGCGGCGGGCAACTGCGCGCCCCGCGGACGAGTGCCATGTGAATCCGCGGATCGCCGAAACGCGCGCGCAGGATCCGGTGTTCGATCTGATCCAGCGTGGTGCGCCGGCCGGCGATCGGCCAACTGATCCTGCTGAACGCCCCGGCGATCTGGCGCACGCTGTTGGCGGGCGCATCGGGCTCGACGAGCGCGGCGCCGGCCGTCGCGATCGGATAATGATCGACGATCAGCCGCAGCGTCAGCCCGTTGTAGGCGTTGATCCAGAAGGCCATCTGCCCGGCGCGGGGCCACGAGGCAAGGGTTGACGGTTCGACCCTGGCCAGCCAGGCGACGTAGGCGTCCAGCCCCTGGCGATCGGCCCGCAGCGCCGCGTAGTCGACCAGCCCGCGCTCATCGACATAGTCGGCGAGCACCCGATCCAGGTGCGGCGCGACGCTCTGCGCGCTCGTCGTCGGCGCATCCGCGGTCGCGGCCCGCGGCGCTTCCGATGGCAGACATCCATGCACGGCGGCAATCAGCAGCAGGAACGGGAGCGAAGTCGGGCGGCGTCTCGCCCGGCAATGCAACGGGGCCATGGGTTCCTCTTGGAGCGGGATGCAACCGAACAAAGTCCGGGGAAGCGGGCAGCGGGGGTCGCGAGCCGTCGGCGCGACGCCGCGCGAGCCGCCGCGTCGCCGTGCCCGTGCGCCGGCCGCGAGCCGTCGCGTGGCCTCCTTCATTCTAGACCAATCTCCCGTTCCCGGCACGGATTCGTTCGCGGGAAAGTTGGGCTTCCGGTTCGTCGCCCAGGCGGGAAGGCGTCACCTCGTTCTCCCACCGCGGCCCGAGGCGCGCCTCAAACGCGATAAATGGTCTTGATCTTGACGCGGATTCTGGAAAAATAGGCTCATCTGCGTTCGGCGGACGGAGGCGGATGGATCTTCCCCGATCCCCACCCCCCCGCCGCCCGGCCGACGTTGCGTGTGAACCTGGGTCATTAGCTCAATTGGTAGAGCAGCGGACTCTTAATCCGTTGGTTATAGGTTCGAGTCCTATATGACCCACCATTGAAAATAAAGGGCGTTCGAGCGAAGACGAGCCAGACACGCGCCCGAAATGGCTGGAAACGGCCAAGAATCGCCAAGACCGGCTGGCACGAAATAACCTCGATCTTATAACCACCATGCACCCCAAGAAGCCCCCCACGTGGGGGCTTTTTGCTAACCGGTGCGAGCTCGAGCGATCAAGTGGCAAGGCCTGCGGGAGAACTTGATTCTGCTACGCGGAGTGTTCCGGCGTGGAGAACCTCTGGGCTCACGTAGAGCCGTACTCAAACCATTCCGGCGAATTCGTACTATGCTATCTGATCCGGCGATTTCGTACTATGCCGTCTAAGTTTTTTCAGTATTTTAAAGTAATTATTTTCAGTGGCGTCCCCGGCAGGATTCGAACCTGCGACCTACGGATTAGGAATCCGTTGCTCTATCCTGCTGAGCCACGGGGACGCGCGTTCGGCAGGTCCGCTTATTATCGGATTGGCCCGGCGATTTGCCAAGCGGGAAACGGGTGAGCGCGGGCGCGGGCGCCCCCATCGGCCGAGTGGCGCGCGCCCCGGCGGGACCAGTTGACGCCCCCTGAGGCCCGTCGTGGCCCCCCGTTGTAGTCCCCCTG
>MVZB01000063.1 GCA_002068205.1 candidate division BRC1 bacterium ADurb.BinA292 | reverse complement strand
GGAAGCCTCCCGCCGTGTTGTTTTTTGATACGGTTTCAGCGCGCCGCGGCCGCAGTGCCCGCCAGCTCCGCGAAGACTTCCTTGTGCTGCGTCTCTTCCCAGGGGAAACCTTCCTCGGTCCGGCCGAAATGGCCGTAGGCGGCCGTCCGGCGGTAGATCGGGCGCTTCAGGTCGAGACTGCGCAGGATGCCGGCGGGGGTCAGGTTGAACGTTTCGCGGACGGCCTTGATCAGCAGGTCCTCGTCGACACGGCCGGTGCCGAAGGTATTGACGTTGATCGAGAGGGGCTGAGCGACGCCGATGGCGTAGCTCAGCTGGACCTCGCAGCGCTCGGCCGCGCCGCCGGCGACGATGTTCTTGGCGATCCAGCGCGCGGCGTAGGCGGCCGAGCGGTCGACCTTGGAGGGGTCCTTGCCGCTGAACGCGCCGCCGCCGTGGCGGCCCATCCCGCCGTAGGTGTCGACGATGATCTTGCGGCCGGTCAGGCCGGTGTCGCCGTGCGGTCCGCCCACCACGAATCGGCCGGTGGGATTGACATGAATGATCAGGTTCTTGTCGACCAGTTCGGCCGGCAGCACGGGGTCGATGATGTGCTCAATGACCTGCCGGCGGATCTCGGCCTGTTCCTTTTTCAGGTCGTCGCGGGTGGGCGAGTTGCCGCCGTAGAGCGGCGCGTGCTGCGTGGAGAGGACGACCGTGTGGACGCGCAGCGGCTTCCACTCCTCGTCGTATTCGATCGTCACCTGGCTCTTGGCGTCGGGGCGCAGCCAGGCGATGGCGCCGTCGCGGCGGACGGCGGCCTGGCGCTTGACCAGCTTGTGCGCCAGTTCGATCGGCAGCGGCATCAGCTCGGGGGTTTCATTGCAGGCGTAACCGAACATCATCCCCTGGTCGCCGGCGCCCTGCTCGTGGTCGGAGGAGGCATCGACGCCCATCGCGATATCGGGCGACTGGGTGTGGATCGACTGCAGGTACTTGGCCCCCTCGGCGCAGAAGCCCATCGCCGGATCGGTGTAGCCGATCTCTTCGATCGTTTGGCGGGCGACGCGCTGGTAATCGATGCGGGCCTGCGTCGTGATCTCGGCGGAGACGACGACCAGATCGGTCGTGACGAGCGTTTCGCACGCCACGCGCGACTGCGGATCCTCGGTCAGCAACGCGTCGAGGATGGCGTCGGAGATGTTGTCGCAAACCTTGTCGGGATGGCCTTCGGAAACCGATTCGGAGGTAAACAGGCGCGTGCGCGGCGTCATCATTCACAATCCTCTCGCCCGGGTCACGGCGGGCGGCTCAATATGGGGGATCGAAGTTACGGATCTGCCCCTGGCATGGCGGCGGGGGCGCCGCGGAGGCCGGTTGTCACTGTAGCGGGAAGGGGCGTTGAAATCACGCAAAAAAGGGCCGGCGACGACCGACCGGGTGCGGTGGAAACCCGTGAAACCAGGCGGGTCTTACGCGCTATCAATATCGGTATCGGTAACGGGATGGTGAATCGGGATCGAATAAGCGGACTTGCCCGACCGCGCCGATGTGTGTATATACGAATAGGGCACCGTTCACTCGCGACCGACCCGCGGCCGGTGCCTCGGCCGCGAGTCAGGCTGATCTCACCCCTCCGGGGATTCCAAGGGAGTTGCTCATGAATCTGAACGAAATGGCCGCATTCTATCGCGAGCATGGCTACCTGCTGGCCGAGGGTTTGCTGACCCCGGCCGAAGTTGAGGCCATGCGCGAGGAAGCCGATGCGACGATCGAGCGGATGAGCCGCCATCAGCAGGAGGCCAACAATCTATGGAAGGGGAACTGGCTGAAGGACGAGGAGCGCGCCCAGCAGCGGCTGAATGCCGTTCACGACATGCAGTTTCAGGCCGCCATATTCGGCAAGCTGCTGTTCAACGACAAGCTGCTCGACATCGCCGAGGCGCTGATCGGACCGAACGTGCAGCTGCATCACACCAAGATGCTGGCCAAGCCTCCCGAAAAGGGGGGCGCCTTCCCGATGCACCAGGATTACCCGTATTTTCCGCACCAGAACCACACGATGTTCGCCGTGAGCATCTACCTGGACGACGCGGATGAGGAAAACGGCTGCATCCGCGTCATGCCGGGATCGCACAAGCTCGGCCCGCTCGAATGCGATCCGGGGGGATTTTACCTGCCACCGGAGAAGTACCCGATCGAGGAGGGTCTGCCGGTCAAGGCGAAGGCGGGCGACGGGGTGATTTTCAATTACCTGACGATCCACGGATCGAGTCCGAACCGCAGCGGGCGGCCGCGGCGCAACATCCTGATTCAGATGCGCGATCCGAGCGATCCGCCGACGCGCGACATCCACGCCTCGCGCGGGCAGGGGCTGATGCTGCGCGGGATCAACCCGGTTCCGGTGCCCGCGGCGTGGGCCGCCGAGCGGAAAGCCGCGGCGGGCGTCTCCTGAAGCGTGAGCGCTTCCGCGCGTGGAAGCGCCTGAGACCGGCCTGGTTGTCGAGGCGCCGGACGATCCGTTCGACATCTTGAATCCGGGCGGCGGTGGCTCCGCCCGCCGAGCGCCGCTCCGGGCGGAGGAAGCGCACCATGGTTTCCGGCCTTCAAATCAGCGTCGACTTCTGCCGTGAGGTCGTCATGCCCTGGCTCCGCCACGAGCTGGGCGACGATTTCGACCGGGTGGCCGTGGCGGTCATCGGCACCGGCTCCGACGTGCTGGGACTCGATGACGATCTCAGCCGCGATCATCACTGGTCGCCGCGCGCGAACACCATGCTGTGCCGCGCCGATGCGGATCGGCTATTGCCGCGGCTGGTCGCGGCGCTCGAAAACCGGCCGCCGGACAATTTCCGCGATTATTCCATCCGCTACGACCGGACCGGCATGCTGGGCCTGTGCGCCAATGTGGTTGAGGACTTCTTCGCCCGGTTCCTGGGGACGGATCAACTGCCGCGGACCGATGCCGACTGGCTGGCGCTGTGCGAAGTCGACCTGTCGCATGTGACCAGCGGCGCGATCGTCCATGACGGGCCGGGCGAACTGACGCGCCGCCGCGAGCATCTGGCATATTATCCCGACGCCATCTGGAAAAAACGGATCGCGGACTGGTGCATGTACATCACCGGCCGCGAGGCGCCCTACAACTACAACCGCGCCGTCAAGCGCGCCGACGAACTGACCGGCCTGATCTATCTGGGGCAGTATTTCAAGCGCGTGATGGAAATGTGCTACATGCTCAACCGGCGCTACGGGCCGTATACCAAATGGCTCAACCGGACATTCCGTCGGCTGCCGAAGTATGTCGACCGGATCGCGCCGGGGCTGGATGCCGTCCTGGCGGAAACCGACGGGCGCCGGCGGGTGTTTCAGATGGTCGAGGTCAACTGGATCATCGCCGAGGCGCTGCATGACCTGGGCCTGACGGCGCCGCCGCGGCCGCGGCCGTTCGATGAGAGCCTGACCGATCTGACGCTCTACGATTCGGCGGTGGAGATCTACCGGACGCTTCCCCCCGGCCTGCTTGCGCCGAGCTTCAATCAGATCGAGCTGTGGGAGAAATTCGCGCGCGAAGTTTTGTTCGATCCGGAGGATTATTTCGTCAAGTTGCAGGAAAAGACCGGCGTCTGACGCCGGCGGCGGCCGCGGCGGCCAACGGCTGAAGGGGCGGCCCGCTGTGATGCTGAAGCAGGATGTTCACGCGATGGGTCGCGAGGCGGCACGGATCATGTTGGAAGGGCCGCTGGCGACGCAGCAGCCGCCCGCCCATCCGATGTGTCGTGTCCCGCCGGTCGCTCGGATCGATCCGCGCGCGGTCGAAGCGGTGGCCCTTGCCTGACCGTGCAAGATCGCCCATGCCACACGCGTCTCCCGCATTTCAATCCCATGATCGATCGAAGGTTGAGCGGTTATGTTCCGCCGGTTCCTGAAAGCAGCCGGGCGCGCGGCGCTGCTGGGCGGGTTGCTCGCCGCGGCAGGTTGCGCCTGGCGCCAGCCGCGCCTGCACGCCTTGCGCGTGGACCAGGTCGCCCTGCCGAACCGGATTATCGAACCGGCCGTCTGGGGCCGCGCCAAGGAAATCGAGGTGACCGCGCGGACGCCCGCTGGCGTCCGGCTGCCGGTGCGCCTGCGCGCGATTCATGACGGCCGCGCGCTGGGGCTGCTGATCTCGTGGCCCGACCGCTCGGAAGGCGACACGCCCCCTGTATGGGTCTGGGATGAGCAGCGCCATGAGTACCGCTGGGTGAGCCGGCCGAACGACGAAGTGGCGCTCCTCTGGCCGATGAGCCCCGACCCGACGTTCGCCGCGGTTCCCGAACAGCCCGAAGGCTATGATCTGTGGCGCTGGCGCGGCGGCTGGACGAATCTGTCGGGCCACGCCGATGACGCCCGGCTGCTCCTGCGCCAGCACCCCCGGGGGACCGATCCCGCGACGGTGGAGGGTGAGCTGTTTCCCGTGCCGGGGACCGACCGGTGGATCGAGCGGCAGGTGATTCCTGACACGGGTCAGCCGGGGACGCGCCCGACGACGCGGCCGCTGCTGCGCGAAGAGGAGCGGATGCCGGGAACGGCCGCGGACTTCGCCAGCGGGAGCCAGGCCGACGTGGAAGCCCTGGCGCTCTACGCGAAGGTTCGTGATTTTCAGCCCAGCGCGTATTTCCGCTACGGCCGCCGGCGGACGCCGGGCTACTGGTTCAGCGACGAGATCGACCATGCCGAGGACGGCTTCTGGTTCGTGGAATTTCACCGACTGCTGGTGACGCCCCACGACGAGGAGGACGCCCAGTTGCGGGGGGACGGGCCGCACCGGTTCGCCGTGTGGGTGGTGGATGAAGGGCAGGGGCCCGATCCGTTCCGGACGGGACCGATCGAACTGCGCTTGCAGCCGAGCAAACAAACGCGGGACGATCGCGATTAAGGCCGACACGCCAGCAGCCGAAGCCTGACGACAAACACGGAGAACCAAGCCAGGACCTACCGATGGCGCACGGAAAGAAGAAGCCGGGTCGCGCGGATCAGGCCGCGCCGCAGGCGGGCGCTGGCGCGGCGCTCCCGCACGAGCCCACGCCGCCGCCGCGCGCGGGCGCCGGTCGGGCCGTGGCCGGCGCGGTCGCAGCGGCCGCCGGATTGATTTACCTGACGACGGCCGCCCCCGGCGCATGGTGGGGCGACGGCCAGGAACTCGCCTGCGCCGCATGGACGCTGGGCATCCCCCACCCGACCGGCTATCCGCTCTACACGGTGCTCGGACACCTCTGGTTGAAGGGGCTGGCGCACCTGGATCCGGGTCGCGCACTGACGCTGTTCAACGTCGTCTGTCAGGCGGTCGCGGCCGGCCTGTTGTTTCGCCTGTTTCAGCAAACGCTTGTCCGTGACCCGGCGAACCCGGCGGATCAGAGGGCCCGCGCGGGGGTCATGGCCGCGCTGCCGGCGGCTGGAGCGGCCCTGATCGTGGCGCTGTCGCGGACTGTCTGGGAGCAGGCGACGTTTGCCGAGGTCTACGCCCTGAACTATGTGCTGGCGGCGGGCCTGCTGCTCGCGGTGTGGGCCGATGGCGCCCCGCGCGGGCCGCGCCATGCCGCGGCGGCGGGCGTCATGCTCGGGCTGATGGGCCTGAATCATTATTCCTGCGTCGCGTTCGCGCCGCTGGCGGCTCTGGTCCTGCTACGCTGGGGCAGGGGCGCGGGGCAACCGTGGCGGATCCCGCTCGCCGGCGTGGCCGGTTTTGTTATTCCACTGGCGGGCTATCTGTATCTGCCTCTGCGAGCGCGGGCCAATCCGCCGCTCAACTGGGGCGATCCCAGTTCGCTGCGCAATCTGATCTGGGTTCTCAGCGGCGGCCAGTTCCGCGAGCTGCGGATGGGCGCCGACCAGGGATCGGCCGCCGGCGGGCTGCTCGGCTGGATCGGCTGGTGGGGCTATCAACTGGCGCCGGGGGCTTACGCGACCCCCGGGGTCTGCCTGGGAGTGGGTCTGATCGTGCTGGCGATCGCAATCGGCGGCCTGATCCTGCTGGCGCGCGCGCGCTGGGAGCTGGGCGCCGGATTGCTCGCGACGCTGGCGCTCACCGCCGGGTTCGGGATGTTCTACCAGATCCCCGATATCGACGCTTATTTTCTCCCCGCCGCGCCGGCCGCGGCGCTCGGCTGGATCGTGAGCGTGCGTTGGGCGCTGGCGGCGCTCGGCCGCCGGTGGGGCGAACTTCCGCTCGGGCCGCTCTCGCGCGCCGTGCCGGTGCTCGTCGCCGGCGCCATGCTGCTATGGCATTACCCACGTCTCAACAAATCGTGGGACGACGCGCCGGCCGTCTGGGGCGAGGCCGTGATGAACGCGCTGCCCGACGGCGCGGTCGTGCTGACCGGCGGCGACGCCGATACCTATTGCCTCTGGTATCAGCAGATGGTCCTCGGGCGGCGGAAGGACGTCAGCATCGTCGGCTCCAATTTCATCTTTTCGGGCTGGTACGCCCGCTACTTCGAGGTGGAGGGGCGCCCGCGCATCCCGGTCGCCATCCGCGACCAGGCGCCGGGCCACAAGCTGACGTTCGACGTGGCCCTGTTCGAGGGGACGATTCTGCCCAACCTGGCGGCCGGCCGGCCGCTGTTCGCCACGTTCGCCGACCCGCTGTTCGCCGAATACCTGCGGGCCGAGCCGGTCGAGACGCTGCTGCCGGCCAGTTATTACGAGCAGTCGCTGTACCCCGCGCCGTTTCTGCCCACGCCCGTGCTCTACCGGCTGCACGACAACGCGCCGCTGCGCGCGTTGAGCGGCGCTGCGCTCGCGCGGGAGTTCGAGCGGTGGTATCGGCGCCCGCCGGGCTCAGCTCCCGTCCCGCGCCCTCCACGTTGAGCAATCGTCCACTCGTCTACGTGATTGCCTCTTGAGATCGCTCACGTTGGTTCCGCCGCCCCCACGGGTCTCTGTTGCGATGGGTATCTCGGTTCCTGCTGAAGTGGCGGGCTGAAGTCTACCATCCCTGACGGGACTGCCCTGCTGATGTATCCGGCAAGTTCTGGACCGTTCGGATCGGCCGCTCACCCCCCATCTTCATCCCTTGTTGTGATCCGTCGGCGCGTGCGCAAGTCGTTCTCGTCCGCAGGGACTCTCGCCCTGACAAATCACCGCCGACATGCTTGACAAGCATCACCCTCCTCGCTCAAGATAGGGCCGCGTTTGGCTTGCTCCGGCGTAGCTCAATCGGCAGAGCAGCGGACTGTTAATCCGTTGGTTGTAGGTTCGAGTCCTACCGCCGGAGCCAACTCTTCAAGCCCCCTTTCGAGGGGGCTTTTTCGTTAACAGGAGACCATCGGGCCACGCCTGCGGCGATGGCCGCCGATTCGCCCTGATTCTAAAGGGTTTGGACCATTCCCCACCTCTCTCTCGGTTCCCTCTGTTTCAAACGCGCGTTCCGTTCCACCAGAGCCAACCATCATGGTTCGGCCCGTTTCTCTCTCCGAACCCTCTCGAAACATGGGAAATCCTCGTTAACGCTCCATACAGGGTTAACAGATCACAACCTTTTGCCCACCCCGGAAGCAACCCACACAGCCCAGCGGCGCAAGCGAAGCTAATCCAAGGATCGGGATGTGCCGAGGTGTTTACCGGGCGGTCAGCTTTCCGCCCGCCCTTGACCAACCTTTGCGAGACGGCTGTTTAGCGCCAGAGGGCATGAACAAGAACACTGGAATTGGAATCTTTTGCAAGGTTCTTACAGAGCCTGAACTCCACAGAGATATCACCTGAACTACAGATAAGTTGGCAAGCCAATACCTGGCTTATCATCTCCAACCACGATCAGGTTCAGGAACATAGTAGGATTGAGGGAAGATGAGAGATCAAGGGGCTCTTTTTGTAGACATCGGCTTGCGGAGCCAACATAGTTACGTCTAAGGATATTGGGCTCTTGAGAGCCGAATGTGGCCTCCCCGACAGGTGGCATTCCAAATTCGAGCGGTGAAGGATTTCCCGATGTTTCGCATTCATTTGGCTGCGTACATTCTGGCGAGTTGTCTGATGCACTTCCCGATCGCCGCCGAGCAGATCGGCTTGCAGCCCGGCTGGGTCGAGCAGTCCCGGGTGGAAGTCAGCACGCCCGGCGCGTTCTCGGCATGGAACGACCCGGTCACGGTCAGTTTGGCCGTGGAAAGCCAGGGGCCACCGTTGATCGTCTGGGGCGATTCTTTTTTCACCGCGCACGGACAAACGGAGGTGATGTTGCAGCAAAATTATCCTGACGTTTTGCCGCGCGGTGCCGAGGTGACCGAAGCCAAAATGTACGCCGAGTACATCTCCGCGACGACCGCCGTCGAACTGGGCGCGAAGATCAGTGAGATCGGCACCTATTTTAGCGGCGATTTTTCGGCTTATGGTCCCGAGGCGGGTAATGTCTGGATTAACACGAAAATTAATGTCGGCCGGCCCATTGCGTGGCTTGAATACCGCCTGGGCGAAGGCATGCCTGTGCAAATCTTCGATCCGTGGGGAGAATCCTCCAATCTGAGCGATCTGACCGATTCGCCCGACATGATGAACCTGACCTTCAAGGCGCGCGTCACCACCTACGATCCACTCAATGCCAGCGCCACGATCCCCGCGCCCGGCGTTCAGTTTCGGGCGCGATACAAGACGGTGCTGAAACCGTCCTATGAGGAGGTTACGTTCTACCTGTCACCCTGGTTCGAGTCCGATGACAAAGGCGAAGTCGAGATCAACGTTGGCGGCGGCGGGGCGGTTGTCGAACCGCTCCGGGACCTCCACGTTAATCCTCCGTTTGCCGGGCTCGCGGCCGACGGCGGATCGGTCGGATACTGTGAAAGCCGCTTGAAAATCGAGGATCTTTGGACTTTCAAGGGAACGCTCAGAATTCGCGTCAAGGACCCACGTGGACGCCCCGTCACCGGCGTGCGGCTGATACTTCAGGGAGCCGTCAGCGCCTACGGCGAATACAGCGACAGCGCGGGGGAGGTCGAAATCGAGGTCAATGGCGGGGGCACCGACACGCGAACGGTGGACGTAACGGTCGCGCCGCGCATGATACTCAACAATTCGCTGACGCAAATTGTCGATGATGTTTACGAGAACCAGCTCCACAGCGATTCGCCGGCCTATTACGTCGCGAAATTCGCCATCGACAGCCGGGCTGTGAATTACTTGGCGGCCGGCGACTCCTTCGGGGATTTCACGCTCAACATTTATGAGAATGATGTGCTGGCCGCAGAAATCACCGGCTTGACGGCCAAATGCGCCGCGGCGCTGACGCCGGATGACCACGCCAACTCCGTTAACGCTTATTTCTACGGTGTGCTGCCCGAGGCCAGCTCCAAGACATACCGCCACCAGATCGTTTGGGAAGACGGGCTGGGGGACGACGTGCCGCTATCTCCGTTATGGGCGCCGCGCTCCATCAGCGAACAGCGGATTCCGGCGCGCGAGCGCCCCTTCCGTGTCCATTATGTCGGGATCGATACGGAGGGGGCTTACAAAGCGCACGGGCGCGGCGTGATGACCACCTGGGCCTCGCCGGGACGCATGTCCAGGATGAACGACTATTTCCTCACGTTGTTCCCCGGGCCGGTCGAATTCACCTACGGTCCCGACCTGAGGATGAGTGAGCCGTGGTACACCTTCGGTCCCTACCGGGTAATCTCCTATTTCGTGGATCTCGCGCGGCTGCGCGAATCAATTCCCGACCGGCCGGACCTGATCGTCGGCGTCTCGGCCGCGGGCGTCATCGGCGCGGACGGGCTCTCCGAGCCCCGGTTCCGGGAAGTGATCCTGCTTGACGGCACAGGTATGCGCGAAAGCTACCTGTTACACGAATTCATGCACACGCTCGGCCTGCTCGACAATTATAATTACGAGACCGGAGAAGGAATCTGCGGCGCGAGCGCCAATGGATTCGACCCGCGCGCGATGCGGCGCATCTACAATTCCCCCGGCGTCAACAAGCCGCCTCACCAGACTGTTATGTATGATCGTGCGCCAAGCCCCTGGCTGACGAATGATGATTACAGTGTCTTGCTGGACGAGGCGACGATGGCAATCATCGAGAACACGAAGGCATCAGCGCAGGGGGATAAAGATCTGGGGATGGAAGCTTCCTTGGCCACCGCGCAGGAAGTTATGCTGATCGGCGGAACTTACTTCGGACGCCAGACCTGGACGGATTACCAGTACACAATGCGGGATGTCTGGCCCATCTTCGTCGACACAGACGTGGTTTGGCAGCCGCATGAAGGCGTCTCCCCTTCGGCACTCGCGCTCGGCGTCCGCCTGTCCAACGGTCAAACGGCCTCGGTGCGGGAGGACACTTACTGGAGGTGGGGAGCCTACGACCAGCAGGAAGCGGGCAACTTGGTCACAGCTCCGTTGTTCAAAATCCCTTACGATTCCGCAGTGAACACCGTTGTCTTCGAGTCCTACCACCGTGACGACGAAGTGCGCACGCTTCGGGAAGTTACCTTCTCCCCGCATGCTCCGACTGTCAGCATAATCTCCCCGGCGACGGGGACCCGGCTGGCGGGGAATGCCCCCCTTGTCTTCCAGGCCGACGACGTCGATGCCGGGGAACAACTCTACGCCTGGGTGAAGGTGAGCGGAGATGGCGGGGCGACCTGGACCCCGGTGGGCAACTGGTTCCCGATCCCTCACGGGCAGAATACGTTCGCCATACCCTGTAACGATTTTCCCGCAATGGACGAAGCCAGGCTGCGCGTGCTGATTTCCGATGGCACGCGATCGGCCCGGGTCGATGCCGGGTCATTTGCCATCGAGGGCTATGCCGGACCGCAGGCGAAGGCCGAACCGGCATGGCACGAACTGACGGTTCGGACAGGATCGCGATACGAGTTGCCGGTCCGCATCAATAACACAGGTCGGGCGGCGCTTGATGTGACATTTGATGATGCTGCCGCGCCGCCGTGGCTTGGATGCCGCCAGGTTGGCGTCCAAACGATTGCGCCGGGCGGTTCGTTCGAGTTCCTGATCGAATGCGCAACTGGCGCCGCGGAAGAATTGAGCACAAACCTGCTCTTCAATACGAATGATCCGCAGAGACCGGTGCTGACTGTGTCGCTGAAGCTACACGTAGTCGATACGGCCACCGCCCCCGTGGTGGCGTCTGTCACGACCGATCCGCCGGCCGGGGCCGGGGAGCGCGTGGCCTGGGAAGGGCCGGTGCGCTTCGTGGTGCGTGAGGCAGGTGGCCGCCCCGATCTGGCCGGGCGCATCGACATCCATAATGCCGAGACCGGTGATGTGCTGGCGAATGTTGACCTGTCGGCTGAAATGATACCGAACCTGTATCAGGCGGCATGGACTCCCCCGGCGGAATGTTTTGGCATCCCCCTGGGCATCGAGGCGACGCTGACCGACGGTGGGAGTGGCATGAGCAGCAGCGGTGGAAGCAATCCTCTCGGCTGGGACACGTCTCTGCAACTGATGCGCCGCAACACCGCGCCTCGCTTCATCAACCCGGCCGGCAACAAGGAAGTGGTCCTCACCTTCCCGCAGACGCTCGAAATACCGTTCGAGGTCGTGGATGACGAAGGCGATCCGATCTCGTTCTCCGTTGAGCATGGACCCGAGCTCGACGTGCGGCTCGATGCGCAGGCACGGATGCTCCGCGTTTCTTTCCTGACCGACGTTCCCTACTATCTGCCGCGGATTCGGCTGGCCGCGACCGACCAGTGGGGCGCGACCAGCGGTGTGGTGTTCACCGTCTCCATTACCTGGCAGAACACGAATTACGGCTACCTGGCTTACCTGACAAACTTCATGCTCGAATCCGACCCGATGCCGCTGGTGATCACAGGCAGCCGCACGTCGGAAACACCTCAGAAGGTCGTGATCGACTATCGCCCCGAGGGGGCGGCCGATTGGATCGGGCTGGGCGAGTATCCGTTCACGCGCTGGGACGATCTCAAGAACTGCTGGCTGGCCGATTGTTCATGGGATTGGCCCAATGACGGCACGGCAGCCTTCGAGTTGCGTGTCACTCTTATCGGGAGCGACGGCAGCGCCGACCCCGAGCCTCCCGTGTATCGTTTCGAGCGGCCGCGCCAGGGCGGACGAGTGACACGAGTCGAGTCGCCCGCGGTCGTCAACGCCGGCGCGGAGATGATCCTGCGCGTTCACGTTGAAAACGGTTCCAGCGATCGCTGGTCCGGGTTGTCCGGTTTTGGATTGCGCGCGCTCGATGGCATCGATCCGCTGACGGGCCTCGCCACGGCCGAATTCATGGGTCTCCAGCAGATCGAGCGCGGCTCAACCGCCATCGTCGAGAT
The DNA here is from genome assembly GCA_002068205.1 of candidate division BRC1 bacterium ADurb.BinA292. Taxonomy (GTDB): domain Bacteria; phylum Sumerlaeota; class Sumerlaeia; order MVZB01; family MVZB01; genus MVZB01. Next base: position 2,182 of record MVZB01000063.1, on the reverse strand, counting down.
CCGCACCAATGCCCCCGCCACGCCGGGCGTCTACCGGACGGCCTGGGGTTTGCGCGCCGGCTCGACACCCTTCGGCGAGGGCGCCGAAACATGGGTGCAGGTCGTGCCTTGCGCCGCCGATGCCTCAGAAGCCGCAACACTGATCGACGTCCTTCTCGGCCGGATTTCCATCCAGTCGCTTGCCCCCGGATCACTCGATCTGAACGGCGACGGCAAAATCGATGTGGCTGATTTGGTAACCATGATGAATCGAACCGGCGCAGAATTTGATTGATTACCGTTTATGATCAGCTGCGGCAGGAAATCGACCATCAAGCATTGCCCACATCTCCCGTTGCTTTCCCCAACTCAATGTCACGGTCATCGGTTGAACGTGCCTATATTGCAACCGGTCCCGCCCCTTCATGGTCCGTGGTAGGTCAAGCAGGGCTTCCTGGATGTCGGCGGCGAGGAGGCGGAGGTTCATGATTTGGGTGATGCGGGCGCGGGTGACGTGACCCAGGCGGGCGAGTTCGGCCATGTCCTTGACCTCGCCGCGTGCCAGCAACCCCTCGAAGTGGATCGCAAGGGCCATCAGGCGCGCCAGGCGCGGGATGTTCCCCTGTTCCATCTGTCGTTCGGGCTGGGGCGCTCTGCCGGCCAGAAGGCGGCGTTTGCCCCGTTTCTCGCGCCCGAAGTGGACGTGGGCGACGATCTTGAGTTTCTCCATGCTGCTCATTGCTCCTTGTCGATGTCTTCAGACTCGGATTCGGATTGGCCGACCTGCTCGGCCAACGCGCGAATGCCCGTCGGCTGGAAAAGGATTGAGACGGCTCCTTCGGCGGGGTCGTAGCCGACGCGTTCGACGATCAGGCGCATCGCGCGGGTCTGCTCCTTGGGCGTGAGCGAGTCCCAGATGGGATCGAAGAGCGAGAAGGCCAGCCGCATTTCCCGTTCGGACACAAGCTGGCCGGAGACCGCAATGATCTCGTTGCGCGCTCCGGTTGCACGCTCATGTGCTTCGCGCATGCGGGTCTGCAGGCGGCTGAGTGATTCGGTCATGGCTCCCGTATGGCCGTTATCTTTCCCGATATCCTTGGCGAGCTTGCGCTCTTCCGCACCGAGTTCGCGAAGCTGCCTGAGCAATGCACGTTCCTCGTCCTGGAGCGTCCGAAGCCGATCTTCGTTCTCGTTGCGCGCCGCCCGGAGCGTCTCTTCTAGCAGCGCGTCGTCCTGGCCGATGGCCCGGATGCGCCCCACGACGAACTGCTCAATATCGCGCGCGGGCAGCGACTTGGTCGGGCAGGTGTCCCAACCGTGCTTCTGCGCGTGAGAACAGACGTAGTAGCGGTAGCGCCGTTTGTTTTTGGCCGTGACGGTCCATGTGTGGATCATCGCGGCGTGGCACGCCTCGCAGAAGATGAGGCCCTTGAGCAGGCCGCCATACTTGTTGCGGACCTCTACTCCGCCCGATCGACCGTTGTGGCGAAGCCGCTCCTGCACACGCCGCCAGATCCCTTCGCCCAAGATTGCCGGATGTTCGCCGTCGTAGATGGACCCTTTGTAGTCCACCTTGCCGACGTAAATGATATTGGTCAGCAAGCCGAACAGGCTGTTCTTGTTGAATAGATGACCGCCGCGCTCAATGCCCTTCTTCGTCACCCAGCGTTTGGTGACGAGGCCCCGACGGGCCAGTTCCTGCGCCGCGGTGACGAGCCCCTGCTCCTGAAGGTAGATCTCGAATATCTCGCGCACCTGCGCGGCCTCCTCCTCGTTGACAAGGAGCCGGCCACCGCGAGGATCGACATCGTAACCGAGCACCGGCATGCCGCCGACCCATTTGCCCTTGCGCCGGGCGGCCGACATCTTGTCGCGCGTTCGTTCGGCGATGATCTCGCGTTCGAACTGCGCGAAGGACAGGAGGATGTTGAGCGTGAGTCGCCCCATCGAGTTGGTCGTGTTGAACTGCTGCGTTACGGAGACGAAGGAGACGTTGCGGCGGTCGAGGATTTCCATGATGCGTGCAAAGTCCATCAGCGAGCGGCTGAGGCGGTCGACCTTGTAGACTATGAGGCAGTCGATCAATCCGGCCTCGGCATCCGCCATCAGCCGCTTGAGCGCCGGGCGTTCCATGTTGCCGCCCGAGAAGCCGCCATCGTCGTAACGCTCCGGCAGCAGCGTCCAGCCTTCGAGCCGCTGGCTG
>MVZB01000062.1 GCA_002068205.1 candidate division BRC1 bacterium ADurb.BinA292 | reverse complement strand
CCGCCGCCGCCACGGTCGCCGCCGCGACCACCGCCGCCGCCGCCGCGCCGGCCCCCGTCATCGGGCGTATACTCCAGACCCTGCTCTTCCATCAGGATCGCCTTGCGCGAAAGCCGCACCTTGCCGGCCGGATCGATATTGACCACCTTGACCTTCAGGCTGTCGCCGACCTGACAGACGTCCTCGACGCGGTCCACGCGGCCGATCTCCAGCTCGCTGATGTGAACCATCCCGTCGCGGCCCGGCAGCAGCTCGACAAACGCGCCGAAATCGGTCACGCGCACCACCTTGCCCTCATACACCTGGCCGACGGTCACTTCGGCCGTCATCTCCTGGATCAACTGGCGCGCGGCTTCCATCGACTGGCCGTTGGGCGAGGAGACGAAAATCTTGCCGTCGTCCTGGATGTCGATCTTGGCGCCGGTCCGTTCCTCCAGCCCGCGGATCGTCTTCCCACCCGGCCCGATCACCATGCCGATCTTGTCGACCGGAATCTGGATCGAGGAGACGCGCGGGGCGGCCTTGGCCAGCTCGGCGCGGGGCTCCGGCAGCAGTTCGGTCATGATATCGAGGATCTTCAGCCGGGCGGCCTTGGCCTGCTCCAGCGCCTGCTCCATGATCTCGAACGTGACCCCCTCGATCTTGATGTCCATCTGCAGGGCGGTGATGCCGTCGCGCGTCCCGGCCACCTTGAAGTCCATGTCGCCCAGGTGATCCTCGACCCCCTGAATGTCGGTCAGGACGGCCATCTTGCCTTCCTCGTTGGCGACCAGGCCCATCGCGATCCCCGCCACCGGCTGCTTGAGCGGCACGCCGGCATCCATCAGCGCCAGCGAGCCGACGCACACCGACGCCATCGAACTGGACCCATTGGATTCAAGGATTTCCGAGACGAGCCGGATCGTGTAGGGGAAATCCTCGGTCTTCGGGATCACCGGCTGCAGCGCGCGCTCGGCCAGCGCGCCATGGCCGATCTCGCGGCGGCCGGGCGCACGCATCGGCTTGGCTTCCCCCACGCTGAACGGCGGGAAGTTGTAGTGCAGCATGAAGTACTTGTCATACGTCCCGAGCATCGTGTCGATCATCTGGGCGTCGCCGACCGTCCCCAGCGTCACAACGCCGAGCGCCTGGGTCTGGCCGCGCGTGAAAAGCGCCGAGCCGTGGACGGCCGGCAGGATCGGCGCGTCGCAGGTGACCGGCCGGATTTCATCCCGCGCGCGACCATCGACGCGCTGGCCTTCCTCGATGATCAGCTTGCGCACCGCCTGGCTGAGCAGCTCGGTCGCGTAGTCCTTGACCTGGCCGACCAGCTCGGGATGCTCCACGGCGATGGCGGCCGCCGTCTCGGCGATGATCGTGTGCTCTCCCTCGCTGAACGCTTCCTTGCTCAGCCGGCCGTGGACCAGCTTGTCGAAGCGTTCGACGCACAGCTCGCGGACGTGCGCCGCGACCTCCGCCGGCAGCGGCTCGACCTTGATCTCGAACTTCGGCTTGCCGTGCTGGGCCGCAAACTCGTCGATGTCCTCGATGATCTCGGTGATCGCTTCGTGGGCGAAGCGCAGCGCGGCGATCATGTCCTCCTCGCTGACGAATTCGGCCCCCGCCTCGACCATGTTGATCGCCTTGCGCGTGCCGGCCACGATCAGGTCGATATCGCTCACCTTCTGTTGCTCGAACGTCGGATTGAGGACGAATTCGCCGTCGACGCGGCCGACGCGCACTGCCGCGGTGGCCGTCGGGAACGGCACCGACGACAAGCGCAGCGCCAGGCTCGTGGCGTTGAGCGCCGCGATCTCGGCCGGGTGAATGTTGTCGCTCGACAGAATGGTGATGTAGACCATCACCTCGTTGCGCAGGTTTTCGGGAAACAGCGGCCGGATGGCGCGGTCGGTGATGCGCGCGCGGAGGGTTTCCAGGTCCCCCGGCCGGCTTTCCCGCTTGAAGAAGCCGCCGGGGATCCGGCCGCCGGCGTAGAATTTCTCCCGGTAATCGACCATCAGGGGGAAGAAATCGCGCCCTTCGAGCGGTTCGGGTGAGACGGTGACGGCCACCAGCATCACGGTGCCGCCCACCTGGGCGATCACGGCCGCATCGGCCTGTTTGGCCATGCGACCGACTTCGAGAATCAGCGGTTCCGCTCCAAAGGGAACCGAGATGCGCTCCATGGACATGAAGCACTCCTTTCGATGCGGCACGGCGCGGCGGCGGGGGCCATCGCCGGTCCGGCGGGCGCGGAGCCGACCGGTCGGCGGGCCGGGGCGGGAGGAAGGTCATCGGGGTTTTAAACACAAGGGTCGGCGCGGCGTCGCCTGCGCCAGCTCGACTCTTCTGTTTAAAATCCCGGGTTCCCTTCTCCCCGTGGCCCGGCGCGGCGCAAATCGCCTGGCCGCGTGCGTGCCGTCGTGTGGTTTGGGGGCGGCAGAGAATAGCCGCGCCCGGGGACCCTCAATCCTCCGGTCGCCGGCGGCCCGCGGGCCACTGCGGCGACCGACCGGCGTCAGCGGCGCAGGCCGAGACGCTTGATCAATTCGCGGTAGCGTTCGATCTGGTTGTCGGCCAGATACGTCAGCAGCGCCTTGCGCTTGGAGACCAGCCGGAGCAGGCCGCGGCGCGAATGATGATCCTTGCCGTGGGCCTTGAAGTGCTCCGTCAGGTTGTTGATGCGCTCGGTCAGAATCGCCACCTGAACTTCCGGCGAGCCGGTGTCGTTGTCGTGGGTCTTATACTGTTCGATGAGCTGCTGCTTGCGTTCGAGCGTGATGGACATGAGGGTCTGCCTCCTTGGATGACAGGCGGTCCGTGGGGGACGACGCCGGAAGATCGGGGCGCGGCCCGAAGGCCGGAGCCCGGCCCAAGCGCCCAGTCGGCGGTGGGTCAAGGAGTCGCCCACCGGCTGACCGAGTCGCCCGGCTCTTCCGCCTGCTGGCGTCAGGTTGCCTGGTCCGGGGACCAAACCGACCTATTGAACCGGAAGGAACGAACCCGTGTCAACGTCGGAATTTGACGCAGCGGGAGCGAAAGGGGAGGAACCGGCCTGCGCTCGGCGCAGCCGCGCCAACAAAGTTGGCCCCCGAAGCATCGGTATCGATATCAAGCACCGCCCGCCGCATTCCGCGGGGACGTCGGAATCCTTCCTCACCCGAATCGGCTCTCGGCTCTCGTCCCTCGTCCCCGGCTCTTGAAATCACACCGCAATTCAAGTTGACGCCGTAACCACTGTATGATATCTATGTGTACAGTTGGCCGGCAAATGCACCTGACTCTCGACCACCACAGCGGCGTCCCGATCTCGCAGCAGATCACCGGGCAGATCAAATATCTGGTCGTGAGCGGAGGACTGGCCCCCGGTGAGCGCATCCCCTCGGTTCGGGCGCTGGCGGCCCGGCTCCGCCTCAACCCGACAACCGTGGCGCGCGTCTACCGCCAACTGGAGGCCGAGGGGGTGATCTTCACGCATCCGGGGCGCGGGGCGTTCGTCGCGGGCCGGCCGCCCGGTCTGACGCAGGCCGAACAGCGCCGGCGGCTGGAAGGCGATATCCGGCGCCTGCTGGTCGAAGCGGGCCGCCTGGGCGTCAGCTTCCCGGATCTGCAGCGCTGGATCGAGGAGGAGATCGGCCAGATCGAGCAGCTCCGCGATGCCCGCTGACCGGCGCTGGCCCAGCGTGGCAGGATAATCGAAAGAAGGAACAGGCGATTCCCTGGGGACGGCACACAACCACCCCAGCGTTGACCGACGAGAAACGGATTCTCGAAGGGGAGAGGTGCTGGCGATGAATGTCATTGAGGCTTACGGCCTGACCCGCTACTACCGGACGCAGCGGGGCGTGCGCGATCTGGACCTCGCCGTGCCCGAGGCGTGCGTGCTGGGGTTGCTCGGCGAGAACGGGTGCGGCAAGACGACGACGATCAAGCTGGCCGTCGGCGCGCTCTCCCAGTGGCTCTTGAAGGCGATCGCTGCAAATCACGCCGGGCCATTCAGGAGATTGGCGTTCCCCGTGAGAATCAGGACCGGCATGGCCCCATGTCCCGCGGCGTTTCCGCCAGCAAGTCGTGTTGGCAGCCGAAAGATTTCGATATAAACTGACGCCATAATCGGTTGTCCGGCGCGGCGCGTTGCCCGACCCCGCTTCCGCGCCCCGTTTGGCGGTTTGGCTCGCATTTTGCCCTGCCTCAGACCGCGGGCGTCAGGGCCGTTCCCCCCTCTTTTCCGCATTTGCTTTTTGGGGGAGCGCCCGACAAGATGGTACTGGAAACGGAAGGATTTCCGCCGTGATCTTCGAATCGGTGCTTGAAGCTGAAAAGACGATGGTCGCCATGCCTGCCCGCGCCATCCGCACGTTTGTCTGGGACTTCGCCGACGAAGGGGTCCACGAGGTCCTGGGCCGCCTGGCCGATTCCGGCGTCAACGGCGTCCACCTCGCGCTGGCCTGTCACGGCGGCCGCTATTACTGCCCGCACAATCCCAAGCGGGCGCTGGTTCATGCGCCCGACGGCGCGCTCTATTTCCAGCCGCTCCTTTCCTGCTACGACGAGATCAAGCCGCGCGTGCATCCGGAATTCGGCAGCGGGGCGTTCGTCGCCCGCCTGATCGAATCGATGCGCGAATACGACATGATCGCGACCGCATGGGTCACGCTGTTCAATAACCAGTCGCTCAGCCTGGCGTTTCCGGAATGCACGATGGTCAATGCGCTGGGCGACCGGCTGGAAGGGACGCTTTGCCCGGCGCATCCGGCCGTCCGCGGCTACGCCCAGGCGTTGGTCGAGGACCTCGCGCACCGCGTCGGCGTCGACATGATCGAGCTGCAGGATTTCGCCTTCCCCAGCCACGACCAGTTCATCGGCGCGCGCTGGGTCGACGTGCCCGTGGGCCAGGGCCTCGGCTACCTGCTCAGCCTCTGCTTCTGCGAGCACTGCCGCCGCCGCGCCGAGGAGCTGAACCTGGAAGTCGACGATCTGGCGCAACGCGTCGAACGGATGCTGCACCGCGCGCTGGCGGGCGACCTGAGCGAGCGGCGCCTCAACGACGAAATCGCCGACCCCTACAATTCGCTGGCGCGCTATGCCGAGGCTCGCGCCGGGACGATCACGACGCTCGTGGATGAACTGAACGACGCGACCGACGGCAGCCACGCCGGCCTGCAACTGGTGCTGGCCGAGGAGCCCGACGACGCCTGGCGCTGGGGGATCGCACTCCACACGCTGCGCCAGCGCATGCTGCGGGCGACGTTGCAGCCGGGTCGGGGCCCGGCGCCCCGGCCGACGTTCGTCAGCCGCTATGCCGAGGTCTTGCAGCTTGGCCGCGACCTGGCGGTCGACATCCCGCTGGGCGTGCCCCACACCGACGATTACTCGCCGGCCGGCGCGATCCAGGCCGCGCTCGAGTCGGGCATCGATCATTTCGTCTTTTCGCACTACGGCCTCGTTCCGCTCGACATGCTCGACTGGATCGATGCGCTCGCGCGCCGTTGATGGATCCCGATGATTTCATCCCGCCGCCGCCGCGCGTCGCGGTTGTGATCGTGGCCGCGGGGCGCGGCGAGCGGCTGGGCGAGCTGACCCCGAAGCAATTCCTGCCGCTGGCCGGCCGGCCGGTCTTTTCCTACTCGCTGCGCTTTTTTGGCGGCCTCCCGTTCGTCGTGGAGATCGCGCTCGTCCACCCGCCCGCCGGTCTGCCCGAGGCGGCGCGCGCGCACCTCGAGGGGCCGGCGGTGCCGCTCCGGCTCGTCGCGGGCGGCGCGCGGCGCCAGGATTCCGTTGCGGCGGGGCTGCGCGCCCTGCGCGCGCCGTTCGACGTGGCGCTCGTTCACGACGCCGCGCGTCCCTTCCCCGACCGCCGGGCGACCCGCCTGCTGGCGCAACGCGCGATGGAAACCGGCGGCGGCCTGGTTGCGCTGCCCTGCCCCGACACCGTCAAGCGCGCGGGCAACGACGGCTGTGTCGACGCCACGCTCGACCGCCGGACGATCTGGCTGGCGCAGACCCCCCAGGCGATTCGGGCCGATTACCTCGGCTCGGCGCTGGCGCTGATGGATTCCGCGGAAGACTGGACCGACGAAGCCGCGGTCCTGGAGCGACTGGGGCTGCGGGTGGCCCTCGTGGCGGGCTCGTCGGCGAATTTCAAGATCACCACGCGCGAGGACTGGCTGCGGGCCGAGGCGCTGGCCGACCGCGAAGCCCTGATGCGGCCCGGCCTCAATCAACCGAAATAGCCGCAAACCGGCAAGGACTCACGGAGAATCGGTCCGCATTGCAATCGGTATCGGTATCGGTATCGGGGTCGGTATCGCATGCGCAATCAGGATCAAAAAACACCGCCCCTCCCGCGGGCATCCCGGCATCATCCGGCGAATAGGCGAACGGGAATCGGTCTACTCCTCGGCGCCTTCGGTGCCGAGGCCCAGCACCTTCCTGCGGGCGCGCTGGATCCGATCGAGATAATAGCGCGCCGCCACGCGCGCCTGGCGGCCGAACGAGGCGTCGTCGGCCGCGTAGATGATCGAGCGCGACACGTTGAACAGCAGATGATGCGGCGGCGCGTCGGGCGCGGCCGCCAGCGTCGCCTCCAGATCGCCCCCCTGCGCCCCCAGACCGGGGATGAGCAGGGGGATCTCGGGCGCGATCGCGCGAATCGAAGTGAGGAACTGCGGCTTGGTCGCGCCGACGACCATCCCACAGTTGCCGCGCGTGTTCCATTCGCGCACGCGCCGCGCCACGCGCAGATACAGGTCGTCGGCCAGTTGAAAATCAAACGCGCCCTGGTTCGAGGTCAGGCAGAGAACATACGTCCCGTTGCGCTCGAATTCCAGGAACGGCTCGACGGAATCGTGACCCATGTAGGGATTGACGGTGACGGCGCCGGCGCGCAACCGGTCGAACAGCGAGCGGGCGTACATCCGGGCGGTCGAGCCGATGTCCCCGCGTTTGGCGTCCAGGATCACGGGCACATCGTGCGGCACGGCGCGCAGCACCTGATCGAGGACATGCCAGCCCTCCACGCCGATCGCCTCGAAGAACGCGAGGTTCGGCTTGAAGGCGGCGGCGTGATCGGCGGTCGCTTCGATGATTTCGACGCAGAAGCGGTAGATCGCCTCCGGACCGGAGCCCAGATGGCGCGGCAGGCGCGTCGGGTCCGGGTCGAGGCCGATGCAGAGGCTGGCGCCGGTCTGGTCGCAGCGCGCGGCGAGGCGTTCAAAGAAGGTGCGCAGTTCCATGGAGTGCAGCAGGCGCGGCCGGCCGGTGCGGCCGTCGGGACGGCCGGGGACCGGTCGCGAGAATTCGGGCGGGGCGGTGCCGCGGGCATGCAGCCCTCGCCCGCGCGCTCCCCGTCGATACTGTAACCGCTCGCGCGGCGACCGGCAATGCCCACGGCGCAAGCGGCCGAGGCGCCGTCACGCCGGAGGCTTCGGCTCGGGCGGCGCCGGGCTCAGAACCGACTCGATCACGCGCCACAGGTCGCCGATCCCTTCGCCGGTCGCGGCCGAGACGGGGACGAGGGCCGAGCCGTCGGCCAGGCCCAGCGCCCGCTGCAGCGCGTGGAGCCGCCGCGACCGCTCGCCGCGCTTGACCTTGTCGCACTTTGTCACGGCGAACAGATACGGCCGCTCGCCGTGCTCCAGCCACTGAATCATCTGCAAGTCCTCGGGGCTGGGGTCGCGCCGCACGTCCAGGATCAGCACGACCAGCCGGATGCCCTCGGCCTTGCGCAGGAAGCGCTCCATCATCGGTCCCCACCGGGCCCGTTCGGTCTTGCTGACCTTGGCGTAGCCGTAGCCGGGCAGATCGACCAGGTAATAGCGGTCGTCGATGCCGAAATACTGGATTTCGCGGGTGCGGCCGGGTGTGCTCGACGTGCGCGCCAGGCCCTTGCGGTTGGTCAGCTTGTTGATCAGCGAGCTTTTGCCGACGTTGGAGCGGCCGGCAAAGACGACCGCCGGCCGCGGCGGCGGCGCCTGGCTGGGGTCGGTGATCGTCTTGACAAACTCGGCCTTCATCCCGGGGCAGTCTATCGGGTCGCGGCGCGGGCGACAACCCTCCATCCCTTCTGCGTCTACGTTCGCTTTGACGATTACCGAGCTATCTGGTCAACTGATCGGCGATTATGGCGGCGGCCGAGACAGCGTGGCCGGCCCGCCCGATCCCCGTCGCGGCGGTCGGTCATGTCCAGCGCGCAGCGTCCGATTCTGGTTCAGTTCGGCGCCGGCAATATCGGCCGGTCGCTTGTCGGCCAGCTGTTCTCCGCCTCAGGTTACGAGGTCGTCTTCATCGATGCCGTGCCGGCCATCATCGAGGCGCTCAACCGCGAGCGGCGCTACAAGGTCGTGACAAAAGGCAAGACGCTGCCGGGCCAGTCGCCGGAGACCCTGGTGGAGCACGTCCGGGGGATCCTGGCGACGGAGACCGAAGCGGTGGCCGAGGCCGTCGCGCGCGCCGACGTGATCGGGACGGCCGTGGGGCCGGCGGTTCTGCCGCGCATCATGCCGGCAATCGCGGCGGGCCTCCGGCGCCGCGAGCGCCCAATCTCGATCATCCTCTGCGAGGCCGCGAGCCACATGACAGACGGCCTGCGCAAGCTGCTGCCCGAGGGCTTCCCGCTGGAGGACTGGGTCGGCCTGGTGGAAACCAGCATCGGCAAGATGGTGCCGATCATGCCGACCGAGGCGCGCCGGCGCGACCCCCTGGAGGTCTGGGCCGAAGCCTACAACACGATCATCGCCGACCGCGAGGGCTTCATCGGCGAACCGCCGGCCGTCGCCGGCCTGGTCTGCAAGCGCAATTTCGCGCCGTGGGTCGATCGCAAGCTCTTCATCCACAATCTGGGCCACGCCGCCGCGGCCTATCACGGGTTCCTGCGCGGCCACACTTATGTGTGGGAGTGCGCGCGCGACGCGGAGGTCCGTCGGCTGGTGCAGGGGGCGATGCGCGAATCGGCCGAGGCGCTGGTGCGGGCGCACCCGGGTGAATTCACGCGCGACGACCAGGCGGCCCATATCGAGGATCTGCTGGAGCGGTTCGAAAACGAGGCGCTGGGCGACACGGTCTTCCGGGTCGGGCGGGATCTGCCGCGCAAGCTGGCCCCCGACGACCGCTGCATCGGCGCCCTGCGGCTGTGTCAGCGCGAGGGGGTGGAGCCGGCGGCGATCGTGGGGGTGATCGCGGCGGCGCTGCACTTCAAGGCGCGCGACGAGCACGGTGAACTGTTCCCCGCCGACGCGGCATTTCACGCGCGGCTGGCGAGCGCCGGTCCTGAGACGGTGCTGCGCGAGGTCGCAGGCCTGGTCGCCGCGGCCGATGCGCGGATCGTCCGAGAAATTCTGGACCAGTCGCGGCGAATGGCGTCCGCGGGAAACGAGTCGGCCTGAAACCGGATTGGCCCGGGGGCGGCGGCCGACCTGTGCCGCGGCCGCTCCGCGCGCTTAATCCGTGCCGGCGAGACCGCCGGCAAGCCACGACGCGGCGCCGGCCGGAGGTGGCCCCTGGGGGGGCGTGAACGCATGCACAAACCCGACAACCCACCGTCCGACGCCTCGCCGGCCGCCGAGAAGCGCCCCCCCACCCTGATGCGCCATTACGTGCGCTACCTCAACGCGAATATCCTGACGATCGTCGCGGGGTTCATTTCCTACCCCGTGATGGTCCGCCTGCTGCCGACCGAGGAATACGGCCTGTTCGGCTACTTTCAGGGCTTCATTCTGGTCTGGATCGCGGTGCTCAAGCTGGGGATGCAGCACTCCATCCGGCGGCTCTATCCTTCGCACTGTCTGGGCCGGAGCATCGCGGAGCAGAAAACGTTCTATACGACGCTGGTGCTGGCGCCGGCGGCGCTGTCGCTGGTGCTGTTTGCGCTCACGCTGGCGGCGCTCCATGCCGTGTCGCTCTTCCGGCCGATCGCCGACCTGCGCTACCTGGAGATCATCCTTGTGATCAGCCAGATCGGCGTGATTCAGAGCCTGATCGACAATGTGATTCGGGCGCGCGAGGAATCCCGGCTCGCCGCCTGGCTGATCATCGTGGGGCGCTACCTGGAACTGGTCTTCGTCGTCCTGGTGATCGTGTTTCTGCTGCGTTCGGCCATGGGGGTCTACTGGGCCCGGCTGGCCGCCGTCGGCCTCATCTTTTTCTATGTGGTCGGCTGGGCCCGGCGTAACTGCCATTTCGATCCGCGATCGTTCTCGGGCGATCTCTTCCGCCAAAGCCTGCGGTTCGGGCTGCCGCTCGTCGCCAGCGAAATTTCGTTCATCCTGCTGGCCTTCGCGGATCACGTGATGCTGCGTTATTACCACGGCAACACGGCGGTGGGCGTTTACAGCATCGGCTATGGGCTGGCGATCACGGTCGGGGTCGTGCTGCGATTTCCGCTGGAGCCGGCGTTCCAGCCGGTGGCCAACCGGCTCTACGAGACCAAGGGGATCCAGCCGGTGCTCGGCTTGCAGCGCCGGGTGCTGCACCTGCTGCTCTATGCCGTCTGCGCGATCACGGCGGGGCTGCTCGCCGTCGGCAGGGACTTCTTCCTGCTGATTTCGGGGGCGGAGAAGGCCTCCTCGGCGCCGATTTTTGTCTGGATCGCCGTCAATTACACCCTCTTCACGGTGCTGATCGTCTGGACCCATGGCCTGACGTTGCTCAAGCGGACCAATCGGATCCTGCTGACCGTCGGGGGCGCCGCACTCCTTAACGTCGCCCTCAACATCTGGCTTATCCCGCGCTATGTTGAAATGGGGGCGGTCTATTCAACCCTGATCGCGTACGGGGTGATGGGGCTGGCGCAGGTCGCGCTCTGCCCGCGCGACTATCTGCCGCGGCTGCTGATCGGCGACTGGTTGCGGCCGCTCGCGCTGGCCGGCCTGATGCTGGCCGTCGCCTGGGGAACCGATCTGTTCGGGCTGACGGCGCCCATTCCGCGGCTGGCCGCCATGGCGGGCGTCCTCGTGGTCGTGTTTGTGATCCCGGCCTGGTTCATCGATCGCGAAATGCGGGAGTATCTGCGCGAGAAGCTGGGGATTTGAACAGCGAGCAAAGGGGCATCGGAGAATCCGGGACGCCGGCCGGGCCTCGATTCCGTTACGTTCCTTAAGTCCCTTCAGTCTCTCCGGCGCCTCGGGGTAGAATAGGCGGTCCGCCGCCGCGCGGACGAACTCAGTAGGCGAGGAGCAGAGGCGTTCATGGCCAGAGGCACGACATCGGCAAAGCCGGAGCAGCCCGACAAGGGAGCGCAGGGATTCAAGGCGCTCGATCGCAAGCTGGAATTCCAGGGTCTGGAGGCGATCGATACCGCGGCGCTGGAGGCTTTCGATTACCAGTATCCGGGCAAACCGATCACGATCACGACGACGACGGAGGAATTCACCTCGGTCTGCCCGTTCTCCGGGCTGCCCGATTTCGGCCGGATCACGATCGCCTATGTGCCCGATCGGCGCTGCGTCGAGTTGCGCTCGCTCAAGTACTACCTGATGTCGTACCGCAACGTGGGGATTTTCTACGAGCATCTGGCCAACCGGATTCGCGACGACCTGATGGCGCTGCTGGCGCCGCGCAGCCTGCGCGTCGAATGCCGGATGACGATCCGCGGGGGTCTGCAGACGACGATCATCGCCGAACACGAGCAGGCGGCGCGATGAGCGGCGCGGGCCAGACGATCGGCCTGTTCGGCGGCAGCTTCAATCCGCCGCATGTGGCGCATGTTCTGGTCGTCGGCTGGGCGCTGGCCGGCGGCGCGGTCGACGAGGTGTGGGTGATTCCGACGGGCGGGCATCCGTTCGGCAAGCCGCTGGCGCCGTTCGAGGATCGGCTGGAACTGTGCCGGCGGGCGTTCGCCTGCTTCGGCCCGAAGGTGCGGGTTCTGGATCTCGAGCGCGGTCCGGACGCGCAGTACTCGATTGATACGCTGCGGCGGCTTCAGGCGCGCCACCCGGACCTGCGCTGGCGGTGGATCATGGGCAGCGATCAACTGGCCGATGCCGCGCGCTGGAAGAACTTCGACGAGATCATGCGGCTGGCGCCGCCGCTGGTCGTGCCGCGCGCGGGCCACGCGGTCCCCGGAGCGTCGGGCGATGGCGCGCCGCCGCGTTTCGCCCTGCCCGACCTTTCCTCCACCTTCCTGCGCGAGCGGCTCGCGGCCGGGGCTTTCGCCGAACTGGCCGGCCTGATCCCCGGCCCCGTGCTCGATGAGATTGACAAACGGGGCCTTTACCGGCCGGTTTAGCGTTGAGGGGTGAAACCGCGCGCCGGATTTGTTAGCATGGTGCTTGAGCTTCCGGTTTCCGCCGAAAGCTTGCGGAAGACCAGGCCGACCGGGACGGAATACGTTCGATGCGGATCACGATGTGCAAGGCCAAGCTCCACCGGGCCACGGTGACCGAGGCGCAACTGCATTACGAGGGATCAATCACGATCGACGAGGATCTGCTCGAAGCTTCCGGCATCCTCGAATATGAAAAGGTGCAGGTCGTCAATATCAACAGCGGGGCGCGGTTCGAAACGTATACCTATGCCGGTCCGCGCGGGTCCGGCATGGTCTGCCTCAATGGCGCGGCGGCGCGCCTCGTGCAGGTCGGCGACCGGATTATCGTCATTGCCTACTGCGAGCTGGAACCGGACGAGGCCCGCGAACACAAGCCGACGCTCGTGCTGCTGGAGGACGATAACTCAATCAAGGAAGTCGTCCGCAACGGTCGGCACCCGGTGCTGAGCGAGCACGAGCATGAGTGTTGACCGGGAGCGCGAGGCGGGGGCTGATTCGGCCGCCGCTCTGAGCTGAGTTTTAGAAAATCGCATCAGGACCACAGCAGCAAGCGCCGCAGCCGCGTCAGCCAGTGGGCGCCGCCGCGCCAGGCGGCGCCGACGCGGGTCACTCGCGGGCGCGCCGGGGCAAGCTCAACCGGGCGCGGCGCGGCAATGGGCGCCGGCCGGGCAGGCTCCTCCTCCGCCGCGTTCGTTGCCTCGCCGTCATCCAGGTGGCGTTCGCGTGCCAGCAGCGCCGCCATCACCTCGTGGACAATCCCTTCGCGCTTGACCGGATCCGACAGCGGATGATCCTTGTGCATCCCGAGCCAGGTTTCCGAGATCGGGCACACCGGGACCGTGCCCACTTCGTGCGCCGTGCAGGCGTGCGCGATGGCATTGGCGAACTGAATCAGGCTGGCCATCTCGCGCGCGGGGCCTTCGGGCAGCTCGCCGGGACGATGATGCCAGTCGACGGCGACGCGAATCAGGTCGGGCAGGCCCCAGACTTCGAGCTGGCGCGCGCCGACCTCGGCATGATCCACGCCCATGCGCTCCTGTTCGACCTCGTGTAGCGGTCGCCCGCTGGTCGCGGCCTCGTCGGCGCACGCTTCCCATTCCTCGCCGAAGTGCAGCACCAGGATCAGCTTGCCGATATCGTGCAGCAGGCCGGCCATGTAGAGTTGGCCGGGCAGGCAGGTGACGAACAGATCGGGTCGGCCGAGGAGCCGGGCAGCGGTCGCCCCGCGCCAGGAATGCAGCCAGAAGGCGTCGGGCGAAAAGTGGGCCGAGCGCTTGACGTTGGGCGTCAGCTGGCGCAGCAGATGGTAATTGAGCGTGCCGACGACCTCTTGCAGGCCGATCAGCGAGACCGCCAGGCCGACCGTCGAGACGCTCTGACGGATCCCCCAGAACGGCGAATTGGCCAGCCGCAGGACATGCGCCGACAGCGTCGGGTCCTCCTGCACCAGCTCGACCAGCTTGCGCATGTCGATGCGATCGATCGGCTGGGGAAGGATGCGGATGAGCTGGGCGGCCGCCGGCGAGAGCGGCGGAAGGCTGACGCCGCGGTCGATCAGTGCGATCACGCGCTCGCGCAGCGGGCGTCCCGTCGTGGTGTGGGCCGAGGTCACCAGAAGCCGCTCCAGCCGCGGCGGCCGACGGCGTCGGCGCGCGGATCAAGTGGGCGGGCGCCGCGACGCGGCCGCACCACCCCACTGGTCTTATCGGCCGCACCGCCCGCGCCATGAGCCCCATCGCTCTCCCGGGACCCCGCAGCGGTGGACTTAAGCTGACTCCCTCGGGGCCATGATGATCAGCACCGGGCCCGGTCCGGTGCCCCTCAATCCCGCTCCCGCCAGCGGATGATGATCCGTCCGTCGCGCTCGACGACCTCCACCCAGCGCAGCTCGAGCGGCATCGCGCTGCGGGGGATCTCATAAATGTTCGCGTCATGAATTCGCAGCGGGGGAGGCGTGGCGGGGGTCGCCGCGCCCTCGAACCAGGGGCGCCACGCGTTGGCTTCGTTCTGCGTCAGGATGAACAGGGCGCTGCCCAGGTCGCGGGCATAGATGCGGCGGCCGTCGTCCGGATCGTTGCGCGGGCCGTTGCCCATGTAGCGCAGCAGGTATTCGAAATGATCCCGCACGCCGCCCGGCCCGAAATACTGAAAACTGTAGGGCCTGCCCCGGGCGGCGTTGATGATCGCCCGCGCGATCTCCTGCGTCTTGACGAATTGAAAATCGTACCACACCTTGCCCCGGTGGACGCCGATCGCATCGGGCAGTTGCGTCACCGTCCAGCGACCGCAGGCGGTCAGGATCGCGATCGCCAGCAGCCGCGACGCCCAGACGACCGCGGCCCGCCGCCAGCCGGCCGGCCCGAGCTGGCGGGCCATGCCGCTCAGCAGCATCCCCAGCAGCCAACCGAGCAGCAGGACCGGAATGGCCAGGATCTGATTGGCGTAATACTGCTCGAAGTTGTCGCCCTTCTGAAAAGCGACGTAGAGCATGCCCCCCAATTGCAGCAGGAGGTATAGCACGGCCCATTCGCCGTCGGCGCGGCGGGCGCGGCGATGCCCCACTGACCACGCCAGCATCGCGGCCGCG
>MVZB01000061.1 GCA_002068205.1 candidate division BRC1 bacterium ADurb.BinA292 | reverse complement strand
CGAGGACACCGCCACGACCGTGATCTCCAACCGGGGCCAACATGCCACCTATCCCTACGCCAACGTGCGCGACGACCTGATCGATGTCCCCGGGAACGACCCGTTTAAAATGTGGCTTGAAAACACCGATGACGGCATTCAGGGCGACGGCTGGCTTGAATTCCAATGGGATTCTCCCGTTCACATTGAATACGTGGCCGTTCACGCCCATTACTACGATATCAAAACCTACAGCGTGGAAACGTGGAATGGCTCCTCCTACGTGGTGCACAACACCTTGACCGATGAGCCCCTTGTGCTCTACCGCATGGATGAGCATCGCAACGGCGACATGAGCGGACCCGATTTTCCCGCTGCCACCACCCGGCTGCGGATCAACGTGGCCGAAATGTGGACGCCCAGCCAGGGCCTGCGCATTTCCGAGGTGGAGATCCTCGACCAGAACCTCCTGCCGGAAGTCAATGTGGATCCCG
This sequence comes from candidate division BRC1 bacterium ADurb.BinA292, assembly GCA_002068205.1. Classification (GTDB taxonomy): domain Bacteria; phylum Sumerlaeota; class Sumerlaeia; order MVZB01; family MVZB01; genus MVZB01. The sequence continues at coordinate 14,412 of MVZB01000061.1, read as the reverse complement.
TTGCGCTGGACTTTACCGAGTTCAGTGGCTACGAGGTGAACATCCAGGCCGGCGAAACGACGAAGACCCAGCAGATCACGGTCGAGAATACCGGCGACGCCCAGCTCCGCGTAGACGATCTGGTCATCTCCGGCGCCAACGCCGCGGCCTTTTCCGTCGACCCCGGCGACTATCCGTTCGGCGGGCAGGCGCTGCAGGATCGCATGCCGATCAATCATATCGCGCCGGGCGAAGCCAAGGTGCTCAATGTCCGTTTCCACCCCAACGTCGGATCGAACACGTTCGGCATGATCGGGCTGCTGGCCATCGAGAACAATGATCAGACCGTCAACGTCGCCCTGGAGGGCGATGCCGTGCCCGCCGAGTTGAGCGATTTCCTGCTGGAATGAGTGGTCTTCCAACAGCAATCCCAACTTCCGTCGGGGAAATCAACACCAGGCTGCCATACGGGAGCCGAACGGCCCATACCCGTTCGGCTCCCGCAATTCGCAAAACAACATCGAGGTGAACGGAGATGACGAAACGAACCCCTGGATTCACGCTCATCGAGCTTCTGATCGTGGTGGCGATCATCGCCATCCTGGCGGCGATCGCCGTGCCGAACTTTCTGGAGGCGCAGACGCGCGCCCGCATCTCCGCGGTCAAGGCCGACCAGCGGACCGTCGACATTGCGCTCAACAGCTACCGCGTCGATTACAACACGATTCCCTACACCGATATCCTCGGCGTCATCTTCCGGCTGACGACGCCGGTGGCGCATCTGTCCAGCCCGTTGCAGGTCGCCTTCTTCGACCTGCACGACAAGTACTATGGGCTGGGCACCGCCTATGGCAATTCGATTGTCGAACTGTATGGGATGATTCCGTTCGGCGTCTACAACCGCGAGTGGTACAATGACGTCTATAAGGTGCTGAATACCGCCCCCGGCACGTCGACGGCCAGCGGCCCCTGGATCTATGAAACAAACTTTCAGGTCTTCGCCCAAACGGGGGAATACATGATGCTTTCGCAAGGCCCGCACGGCGGCAATGCCTATGAACCCTATTCTTCGCCGCCCGGCTATGGCTGGATCTGGTTGTCGTACGATCCGACCAACGGCACCATTTCCAACGGAAACATCATCCGTCTGGACGGAAGGGGCATCCAGAATTGAGGCGCGACCGTCGCGTCGCGCGACCATTCGTTGAGCTTCACTCTGGAAATCGACATGTGGGGGGCTCGGCGCGCCGCCTCCGATTTCTCCCCGTTCCCGAATTTCAATGAAATTATTCCATTGGAAATAGCAGATGAATCTCGCCGGCTTTCGGCGCCCCCTCATCCCTCAGTATAAAGGCCAGTCGCATGAATCCAATCCATCCCGGCCCTCCGTTCGCCATCCGGCAGGCGCAAAACACAATCACGCTGCTGCGCGAGGGCCAGCCGCTGGCGGAGATCTCGCTTCCCTTTGACTGCCAGCCGCTCGAACCGGACCGCCAACCCGAATTTGTCGAGCTGTTCGGCGCGGGCAAGCGCCTGCGCTGGGCGTTCGAGCCCCAGGCCGGACTCCGCGCCGAACTCTGGCTGTCGGTCTACAACGACCTGCCGTTCGTCCTGCTCGGCGGCCGGCTCGCGGCGACCGGGCCGGCGCCCGTGCTGGTCGAAGACATCACGACGTGCGACATCGTGCTGCGCCGCGATTCCCACGCCCAGTCGCGCTTTCTGATCAACTCCGGGTCGCAGGGGTTCAGCGGGTCGCTGCCGCTCGACGCGGCGGAGGTCGCCCAAAGCGCCGCCGAGGCGGTGGCGGCTTCAAGCGAAACCATCGATCTGGTCCTTACCTGCTCGACGCTCTGCGCATTTCGCGGCGCGACGCCCGATGATTGCCTCGTTGCCGGATTCATCACGGTTCGCCGCGCGGAGGCGTTCTTTGGCCGCCGGCGCGAAGGCGACGTCTTTCGCATCCAACCGCGGATTGCCTATGATCAGGTGCAACTCGATCGGGGCGAAGCGCTGACCCTCGAAACCATGATGCTTGTCACGGACCGCACCGCTGGGCGGGCCCTGGAAACCTGGGCCGATGCCGTCGCGGCCGTCTTGCGTCCCCAATTCAGCCGCTCGATGCTCGGACTGTACAATACCTGGTATGCCTACTGGACCCCGACGAGCGATCACGGCGACGCCGCGCTCTGGGTCCGCGGCACGCAGGAACTGGTTGAATCCGGCTTGATCCATTACGGCATTGCCGGCTCGTTTGCCGGCGTGCATCACAACCGGGCGGCGTTCGGCGAGCCCGAACCATGGCCCGGGCATTTCCCCGACGGCTTCGGCCCTCCCGTCCGCGAGATTCGCGCGCGCGGCGGCGTCGCCTGCGGCGGCGTGTTCTGGGGTCATGTCAGCAAGTGCAGCTCGCTGTTCGAGCAGCATCCCGAATTCATGATCAAGGACGCCGACGGGCAGCCGCTCGAACAGAGCCCGGTGTCGTGGGGCGCCTGCCCGCACCCATTTTATGATCTGGATCTGACCGATCCCGAGGCATTCGAATGCCTGCGCCGCGTCGCGCCGCGACCGTTCGCCGAACTGGGGATCAAATACTTTCTCATGGATTTCATGGGTCTTGCGTCGCGCCGCTCCAAGGGCGCCCGGCCCGCCGACCCCAAGGTGTGCTGGCCGGTGGAGGCCGAACGCCGCCAGCTCGCAATGTTCAAGGAGGAACTGGGCGAGGGCGCGATGATCGGCGTCTACACCAGCCCGACCAATCGCTTCGCCGGCCTGGTCGACCGGGTCCGCCTGTCGAAGGACGCGGGCGTCATCACGGCCGTCTCGCAGCTTGACGACGCCGGCCGCGGCAACCTGGCGCATAAGACCAATGCCGATTTTCGCTGGGAATGGACGCAAGACGTCGCGCGCAACATGGCCGCCGGCTATTTCTACAATGAAAAGCTCTGGATCAACGACCCCGATCCGATTTCCGTCGGCATCGACGACGAGCCCCAGACCCTCGAAGAGGCCCGCGTCCGCATCATGATCTGCGCCTGTTCGGGCGGCTTTCCGACTGTCGGTGAACCGCTCTCGCGCATGCATCCCAACCGCATGGCGATGCTTAAGCAGGCGCTGCCGGCTTACGGCCACGCCTACCGCTGCCTCGATCTGATGGACCAGACCGTGCCCTCCATTCATCATCTCCACGTGCCGCAACCGGGCGGTCCGTATGAACTGCTGGCCCTGTTCAACTGGAACGATGAGCCGCGCCGGTTCGACCTGGATCTGGAGGCGATGGACCTGTTCGGCGCGCACCACGGATTCGATTTCTGGGAACAGGCACCGCTCGGCGTCCTCGCCGGCCGGTTCAACCACACGGTTCCGCCGCGCGCCGCCCGCCTGCTCCGCCTGACGCCGCTGGCCGCGCGCCCGCAACTGATCGGCACCGACCGGCACGTCACGGTCGGCGCGCTGGAGGTCGGCGGTCTCTGCTGGGACGCGGCCTCGGCCAATCTGCGCGGCGTGGCCCGCCGGCCGTTGCCCGAGACGGGCACGCTGTTCTTCGCCGTCCCCGAGGATTGGAGCCTGCTCGACGCGGACGGCCTGAACCTGCGCCAGGAGGACGGCATCGTGCGGCTTGAGCTCGAATTCACGCCGACGGGCGCCCCGTGGCGCCTGGCGTTCGCCCCCGCCGCCGGCGCGGTCGGCGCGTCTCAGGCGCCGGCGCAGCGATCGCTTTCGGTTTCGAACTGAATCAGGCCAGGCGGTCGCCCGCCGTCCGCATCAGTCGTGGCGTCGCGCATGCGGCGCTCTCATCAAGAAAGGTCAATGCCATGATTGTCACCAATGAACATCGCCAGATGTACCGCGAGGAAGGCTATTTCATCCTCGAAAAGGCGATCGACCCCGCCACGCTGCGCCAGTTGCAGGATGAGTCGGCCCGCCTGAAGCATTGCTTCGACGAGAAGATGCGCGAGTCCGGCACCGACGTCTGGGACATCAGCCACTACGGCAAACGCTACTTCATCTCCTCGTATCATACCCAGAGCCCGATCCTGGAGCGCTACCTGTTCAGCGAACTGATGGCGGAGATCTGCCGCGCCACGCTCGGGCCGGAGGTCTTCCTGTTCCAGGAGCAGTTCGTGATCAAGGGCGCCGAGGTCGGCATGAAGTTCTCCTGGCATCAGGACGGCGGCTGGTTCTATCCCGACTGCCCGCCCTACGTGACGGTCTGGGCCGCGCTCGACGACATGACCGAGGAGAACGGCACCATCTATGTCCTGCCCTGGTCGCACATGGACCGGCGCGGCTGGATCGAGCACAAACTCTGCCCGCAGACTAACGACCGCGTCGGCTATGACGGGCCCGACCCGGGCATTCCCGTCTTTGTCCCCGCCGGCAGCATCGTCGTCTTTTCCAATCAGACGCTCCATCGCAGCGGGCCGAACGTCTCGCCCAACCTGCGCCGCGCCTACCTGGCGCAATATTCCTGCGCCCCGATCCTCAACCGGCACTTCATTTACGCCGACTACGCCGATCCCGCCGTGACGCCCGACAGCCTCCCGTTCTTCGCCCGCCGCTTCCTGGAGAACTGGGAGATCAACCGCCGCGACACCTATCCCCTGCGCCAGCCGTATCATGTCGAGGCGATGAAAGCGCCGGCGTAAAGAAAGCGCGGCCGCGGTTCGCCTGCACTTGACCGATGGAATGGCCAAACGACAAGGAACCGCGCCAGCGGTTCGATATCCAAGCCGTGGGTTGAACGTCCGCCCGGCGGCCGTTCAACCCATGTTCACCATCCCCCCAAATCAAAGAACCGAGTGATCGGTTCGATAACTGATTTTCGAGACCCGGAGACGAGCGACGCCAAGGGACGAGGTCCCTGGCCTGGAGCGACATGCTGACCGGCGCCCGCTGGTTCCTACGGCCTGGGCAACTGGCAGACCTACGAAACCCTTCAGGACGGCGTGCCGGACACGCAAGCCCGCGAGGTGACGACCTTCAACAAATACGAGACGCGGTCTTGTCGGAATTTCCGCCCTTTTGGCAGGGGTCGGGAGCTAAACCGCGTCGCGAGTTCGACGGATCAGATCGAAGCGTGGATCATTGATTTCATGGATGGTGCCGGAGGAGGGGCTCGAACCCTCATGAGGTTGCCCTCACTGGATTTTGAGTCCAGCGCGTCTGCCAATTCCGCCACTCCGGCCAGGGGGGCGAAGAGGGGTATGGTACCAGACTCGCTGGCTCAAATCCATGCCATTAAGGTCCCTGAAATCAGTGGATGACACGAAGCCAGCTATCATGGATTCTCGAATCCGAAAGCTGATAGGTCGCCCGCCGGATTTTAACTTTCGGGCTGGACGGGTGCTGCATTAACGCTGCATTTGCTGCATTAACGCTGCATCGGTCGTTCATGGCTGAACAATCCTTCCCCCGGCTGGGCGACGGCCTGACCGGGGGGCTTTTTTGTGCTTCGGGTCGGTGGAGGGGCCGGTGTCTGCGTGGGGCGGGCGGTCGCGCAGCGCTCGCGTCAGCTGGTTCGCTCAGGGTCGCGTTGTTGGGCGGGGCCGGGTCGGGCTGGTCGTGGGGCCGGGGGGGGGCCCCCTCCGGCGGTGCGGGGGAGGGGGGGCTTGAGGACTCCCCCGGTGAGGGGGGTCTCAGAAGCGGACCCAAAAAACTGGACACCCCCCCCTCTCTGGCGGGCTGAAGAACAAAACCGATTTGACGAGCGAACGGGAGCGGGTTCCATTTTTAAGGGGGGGCAAACGATTCGGTCAGCTACCGAGCCGGCCCGGCCTGCACGGGCGCCCCCCCTCCCCCACTTGCAGGAACCGCTTTGCAGGAAGGCGGAATGTCGATGGCGAAGGCGTCACATCTTACCGGGATAATCACTGGCGATAGCGTTTGGCTGAGCGACGACGACTTGAACACGCTGGCCGAAGCATTGCGCAGGGGTGCTTTATCGAAGGCCCGAGAGCAAAAGCCGGACGCCGGGCTTGAAATGAGGATTGAGAGCGCGAGACTCCAACTTCAACAGATCGCGCTGGAGATTGAAGGGGGGACCAAGAGCGAAATAATAGACGGACTCTTTCGGGCACGACTGAAGGGAATCGCGGGGATGCTACGCAAGACAGCTGACAAATTGGCGGGAGACGGAAGATCGGGGCGCGCAGGAGGTTTTGCTGCCGATTCCAGAGCGCGTGCTCTTTGGGAGGAGTATCAGGATGAGCGGGATGTTGCAAGGGCCGTGCTGGAATTAGAGATGGCGGAACAGATCCGGGCCCGGGATGCCGGGGACTTCGAGAAATCAGCGAGGCTGAATGGGAAAGCTGAACCAGGACGACAGCCTAAGGTGCCCAAGCCCGTAACCAGGGGCCCCCGAGAGCGATGGGCGAGCCGTTGTGAGCAGCTGGCTTCGACTCTCCGTGAACAGGCTTTCGCGTTCGAGTACATGGCGGGGATGGTCGAGAGGGACTATGCCAACGGACGAGGACGGCCGCAAAGAATCGACTATGCAAGGCTCGCGGACCGACTGCGCGGCGTATGGAATGACACGACTGGCCGGGACGATCGGGCCTTCAAGAGTCGGAACATCAACAGTGGGGAGAGAACCAGCACGGAGCTGGGGGAATTCGTGCAGGCGTTTCTGCTCGCGCGGGGACTGCCTTGGGATCTGGCGACCTTTGAGAGACACCTCTACACCAAGTCCAAAAACCAGCGAAAAATCAAGGCGGCAGGATAATTATTTCTGGTTAAAAAGACAACTGTTAGGTTGTTCAATAGCGTTGCTTCGCGAATCGCCATTGTGCTTTAACTGATCTATCAGATCGGGAGAAGTCACGATGGCTACGCTGCATACTCACACCGACCGAATTTTACGCACAGCAGAAGCGGCGGAATTTCTGGGGCTCGCCAAGCGGACGCTAGTAATGTGGCGCTACCAAGGTGAAGGGCCCAGATACGTCCGACTGGGACACGCGCGACGTGCCATCGGCTATCGTCTGGGAGACCTGGTGCAATTCATTGGGGCGGGCGCTGAGAACACTGTGGAGGTCGGGAAATGACCTTCACGGTGCGCCTTGTCGCGACTCTCGCGCGCAAGAGCTTGCGCGGGTACTCCCCCACACCCAACTCACTCAGGCGATTGACCGCAGTCGGAAGTTATGGACGCCGCAAGTTGCGGCGCATCAAGGCACGGCTGGTCGATGTCGCGATATCCGGTGGAATTCGGGGACGATTGGCCGCCTCGGTTCTTCGCTGCTGGCCGCTGCGGGGGGCGTGAAGATGGTCAATCAGATTCCCACGAACGGCCGAAATTGCCGACTGACCAGCGTGGCCGGGGCGCTTCGCGCGCGCGGGCTGGACGAAACCGCGATCCTGCGCGAGTTGCTGGCGCATCCCGAACGGCGGGGACTGCCCGAGGGGGAGTGTCGGGCGATTGCGCGGTCGGCGTCTTCCTGGCCGACGGGAGCCCCGCGCGATTTCAGCCGCGAGACGTTCGCGGATGCGGTCGCGGAACTGGCGGCGCGGCGTGGCTGGGCGGTGACGGCGCTACGAAATCTGGGCGCGGTGGCGAAGTTGGATGAGGTCCGAATCCCGATGCGCAACGTCAAGGGTGAGGTGACGGGCTGGCGGCGGCGGCGAGGCAATAACCAAGCTTTTCGCGACGCCAACAAGGCCCTGACTGTGAAGGGCGGGCACAACGGCTTCATCTCGCCCTGGCCGATCCCGAGCGAAGGGCCGGCGCTGCTGGTCGAGGGCGAGGCCGATGCGGCGGCGGCGCTGTCGGCGGGGCACACGGCCGTTGTCGCGACGCCTGGGGCGCAGCCGGGCCGGCAGGTGGTCGAGGCGGCTCAAGCGCTACTCGCAGGCCGAGAAGTCATCCTGGCGCCCGATCCGGACGAAGCTGGCCGCGGTTGGATGGCGCGGATCGGCGGGGCGCTCCGGGCGGCCGGCTGCCGCGTTCGCTACGTTCCGCCCCTGCCAGGCGAGGATCTGGATAAGCGGCTTTCCCGTTCAACCGACCCGCGGGCCGAACTGGCGCGCCTGATCGAAGCGGCGCTTCCGTGGACCTCGCCGGCGGGCGAGGGCGATGACGCCGCGGATGCACCAGTGGGGGTGGTCGAAGTTGGTGAGGCGACAGGACCGCGACCGCTAACTGATCTTGGCAATGCCGAGCGGTTTGCAGCGCAGCACAAGGGCCGGCTGTTATTCGATGTCCGATGCAATGCCTGGCGCGTCTGGGACGGAAAACGCTGGCGCCTGGATACGACCGGCGAGGCGATGCGCCGGGCCGCTCAGACGGTGCGAAATATCTACCGAGAAGCGGCGGCGGCGGCCGACTCAAAGCAACGCGAGGCGCTGGCGGACTGGGCCAAGTCATCCGAAAGTCGGATGCGTTTGACCGCCCTGGTGGCGCTGGCGCAAGGGCTTCTCGTTATCGAACCGGACCAATGGGACGCCGACCCTTGGGCGCTGAACGTGAACAACGGGATGGTGGACCTTCGGACTGGCCGGCTTCGCCCGCACAACCCGGCGGACCATTGCACCCGACTGGCGCCCGTCGATTTCATCGAAGGCGCAACGCATCCGGTGCTCGACAAGGTATTGCAGGAAGCGATTCCCGACCCCGAGGAACGCGACTTCACGCAACGCATCTTCGGCTATTCGCTAAGTGGTGAGAAATACGAGAAGGCCGTCGCCTTTGTCTACGGGCCGAAGGATACGGCCAAGTCAACTCTGGTCGAACCGGTCATGAAGGCACTGGGTGAGTATGCCGTGACGGTCGAACCGGAGATTTTGATGAAACGTGACTTCAGCAACGGCGGCGGACCCTCGCCAGAGATTGCGCGCCTGGACGGGGCGCGGCTGGTGGGAACATCAGAAACGGCCGAGGGGCAGAAACTCAATTCGGGACTCGTGAAGCGGATCAGCGGCGGCGGCGCGCGGCTCACTGCCCGAGAATGCCATGCAAATACCCGCGAGTTTGACGTGACCTTCCTGCTGCTCTTCCAATCGAACTATCGGCCGCGGGTGGCTGCCGATGACGACGCCTTTTTTACCCGCCTGAAGGTCATCCCGTTCGATGTCGTGATCCCTCGCGACCGTCGCGACCCGCGCATCAAGCAGACCCTCGAATCCGACCCCGCGGCTCAGTCGGCAATCCTCTGGTGGCTGGTGCAAGGATGCCTCGCCTGGCAACGCGAGGGGCTGCGCGAACCGGCCGCGGTGACGGCCGCGACGGGCAAGTATCAGGATGAAATGGACTCCTTGAGCGGTTTCTTTGATGACTGCTGCCGTTTCCATCCTTCCGCCTGGGTGACCGTGAAGGGCCTTCGCGAAGCCTACGAAGCCTGGGCCAAGGAGAACGGAGAGAAGCAGCAATATCTTCTGTCCACCCGGGCCTTTGCCGAACGGCTCAAGAAGCGTGGATGCGAGCCTCAAAAGATTGGCGGGAAACGATGCTGGACGGGCATCGAACTGTCAGGCGATGACCCCGACTGGACACAATGGACGGATCGGACATCAAAACCGTGTTTGTCTGAACCTTCTTCTTATATAGCGGAAAAACTGTTATGTGATGTCCAATCCGTCCAGTCATGTCCAGAGGCTGCCGACGCATCGGCCGAAATCAACGAAGCGATGTCTGATGCTGAATGGTTTACGTCTTGGTCGGCGCCCGAGCGGGCCGCCTGGGCAAGGTCGGTGTTGGCCGCATGCAACGGCTCGCTGAGGACCGAGCAGCGTGAATTTTTGGAGGATCTGGCCGACCGATGACCGCGGCGCCGCACCCCACACCCGACCCGACGCCGGCCGAACTGGTCACGGCGACAATCGACCGGCTGGAGCAGGTCATCGGGGAATTGCTGGCCGGCGGCGCGGGCGTGGTCGAGGTCGCCGTCGCGTTCCGCGCGGCGCTGCGGCAGGTGGTCGAGCGGGGGAAAGGTGACGAGAATGCGATTCGATGACGGCAGAATTCACAAGCTTATCGACGAAATCGATCTGCTGGACCGTTCGCACCTGCGCAACCTGCTACGGCTCATCCCGCAGAACGTCGGACCATGGCTCGACTCTGTGCCGAGGTGGCGGGACCGACGCATCCGGATCCTGATGGCCGCTCTCGGGATTAAGTCCGGAGCGGCGGCATGGGATTCGCCGCAGCCGTACGCTCCAGCGCCTCGCGCACGCTCGCATCCTGCCGCACGATGATCGTCGCTTCCATCGCCGCCATCGGCTCTGCTCCTTTCAAGAAGATGCGAGAACTGTATTACAACGTATTGCGCTTGAGAATTACCGCGACGTGGCGCATGGGATGCGCGTCAAGGTCGCCGATGCACAAGCCAAGGGCGAAGCCGCCATCCTGACCGCGAAGCAGATTCGCGGGCTGCTCGGATGGCTGAAGGAAAATCGGCCGATGGTCTATCTGTGGGGCCTGCTGCAAGGGGCGGCGGGTCTGCGGAATTACGAGGCCATCTATCTGACCGAAGCCGATCTGGACTATGAACACAGGACCATCCGGGTGACCAGCAACGCGGCGCACCGGGTGAAGACGGCGGCGAGCAACCGGACGCTACCTGTGGCCGAAGCGATTCTGAAGGCATTGGCGGAGTGGACGGCGGGGCTGAAGGTGCGGTCGCTGGACGGGTTCATCTTCAAGACGCGCTATGGCCGACACTACAAGCCCCGGACGGTGGTGGAGATGTGGCAGGAGGCGCTTGGGGCTGCGAGGGTGGCGGGCGTGGACCTTCCCGAGGGGTTCATCGCGCGGCGGATGCGGGCGTCATTCGTGACGGCGATGCGCGAGGGCGGGGCGGACTTTGCGGTGCTGCAACGCTACATCGGGCATCGACCCGACACGACGATGACGATGCACTATGAGCGGATCGGGGTCGAGCGGCTGAAGGCGGTGGCGACGTTGGCCGAGCAGTTGATTGCAGGCGCGGGAGCCTATGCAGAGCCCGAGAAAAAGGACGCCATAAATGGGGGCGTACTGCATTAACGATGCATCGGCCATTGGACGGCCATTGCATTTATTGAAGATAGAAACGAAACGGTGTGGATTTTGAGTCCAGCGCGTCTGCAAATTCCGCCACTCCGGCCAGGGGGGCGTGCAGCCCTATGCTAACAGAGCCCGGCGCTCAGTCAATCGCCGCCTCGCGCCTCATCGCCTCGCCGGACGAATTTCATGGATCGATCCAGCCCGCGGATCGCGCTCGGCTCGCCCGCCCGCCTGGGGCCTGCGCCCCGCAGCCCGCGGCGCCAGGCGGCGGCAATCGAAGAGAATACGCGGCGGAAATCAGTTGGCGGGCCGGGAGGAGCGCGGCGCGCCGGCGTCGGGGCGGGCGGCGGCGCCGGCGGCGGGCGGCGCGTCCTGGCCCACCGGCAGATCGATCACCACGCGTTTGCCGCCCCCTTCGCGCGGCTCAAGCTGCAGCTTGCCGTGCATCCGGCTGAGCAGGCTGCGCGGGATCGTGTAGTTGAACAGCCGTCCATGTTTCATCGCCTGGAACGGCACGAGCGGATCGGCCCATTCCCCGGTGTCGAATTCATCCAGGTCGTCGCCGTTGTCCTCGATGCACAGCCGCAGATTCCCTTCGGCGACCGAACCGATGATCCAGACCCGGCTCTCCTCGGCGTCGGGCGCGAACGAGTGGCAGGCGCGGTGCAGGATCGCGACGAGCACCTGCAGCAGCGCCGTCGGGTCGCCGCCCAGCGCGACGGGTTCCTGGCCCAGATTGACGCGGATGCTGATCCGGTTTTTCCCGATCGGCTCGCTCAGCAGATCGAGCGCCGTCTGAATCACCAGCCCCAGATCGCACTGGCCGGCGTCGGCGCGCGACGGGCGCGCCACCTTGACCAGCTTCTCGACGATTTCCTTGATCTCCTGCGTCGTCTTGTGGATCGACTCCATGCGTTGCTTCTGCTGCTCGCCCAGGTTCTTGTCCATCATCAGCAACTGCGTGTAGCCGACCAGCGGGACCATCTTGTTGTTGAGCTGATGGCCCAGGCCCGAGACGACGGTGCCCATCGCGGCCAGCCGCCCCGCGCCGTGGAGCGACTGGTGAAACTGCTTCAGCCGGGCGACGGCGTGCTCCAGCTCGGCGTTGCGCGTGCGCACCTCGCTCAGCAGATGGGCCTTCTCGATGGCGAGGCCGCAGATATTGGTCAGCGTGCGCAGCAGCGGCCGGACGGCGCGCAGCGCATGCGCCGTCTCCTCGCTCCCCTCCACCGCCAGCAGGCCGAAACAGCGCTCGCCGCTGGCGATCGGCGCCGCCAGCATCGAGGCAAAGCCGATCTTGCGGAACAGCCATTCCTCGGGGGCGGGAAAGCCGCTGAACTCGTGCCAACTGACGTCCTGGCTCTTCAGGATCGCGTCCTCCAGCTTCGCATGCCCCAGATGCACTTCTCGGATCTGCTCGGCGGGACACGCCAGCGGCGCCCCTTCGTGGTGGATCAGGCGCATCACGCGCCCGTCCTCCCCGAGCAGGAAGACGATCCCGCGCGCCGACTTGAGCGCCTGCATCACCGTCCGCAGAATCATCCGGCCAATTTCCACGGGTTCGGTTTCGCGAAACGCCTGTTCGGTGAACTGATTGATGTGCGAGAGCAGCAGGACTTCTTCCACCATCAGCGAGTGCAGGCTCTCCAAGGTCGGCTCGGGGACCGACTCGCGCGGCGGCTCGTCCACCAGCAGCAGGACGTCCAGCCGGGTCTGCTGCAGCATCCAGACGATCTGCTCGCTGCAATTGACCAGCCGGACCGAGCCATTGAGCCGCCGCATCGTGTTATGGAGTTCAACCAGCAGCCCCAGCGCGCTCGAATTGATGAACGGCGTCTCCTCCAGATCGAAAATCAGCGAGCGATAGCCGTTATCGACCAGCAGCCGGATCTGCTGGCGGTAATGTTCCACCTGCAGCGCATCCAGATTGCCGTAGGTCCGGATCACCAGCGTACGGGAATGAGGGTGACGTGTGATCATGTTCAAGCGTCGCAACCCGCCGTCTCTCGCGGCTGATGGATGGGCAAGAGCTGCCCCCCTTCGGACAAAAGCACGCGAACGCCGGGGAATGGTCCCGCCGCCGGCGGATTGCTCTCCGCTCATGACTTATCGACCAGCCGCGCCGGTCGCTTGAGGAATGATTATTTTATTGAAGTTACACGCGGTCGCGTCAGTACTGACGCGTGATCACATAATCGGGCAGGATTTTCATATATTCGGCGGCGACTTCGTCATACACCGTCAGGCCGTCCAGATGCGCGACCGCCTGCCGCGCGAACCGCCGGGCGGTCTCCAGGGCCTCATCGATGCAGCCGTAACGTTCCAGGATCGCGAGCATCTCGCCGTTGGCGGCGGCGACCGACCCGCCGTTCTCCAGGATCGATTCGATCGTCCTGCGCTCGGCATCGGTCGCCTGGCGCAGCGCCAGGATCAGCGGCAGCGTCTGCTTGCCCGTCGCCATGTCGATCCCCACCGGCTTGCCCCAGAGGGCGTCGGTGGCGGTCAGGTCCAGCGCGTCGTCGGTGATCTGGAACGCCAGCCCGAACTCCAGCCCGAAGGCCGACAGCCGGGCGATCGTCACGGGATCGAGCCCGCCGGCGATCCCGCCGACGGCCGCGCAGGCCGAAAACAGGCAGGCCGTCTTGCAGGTGATCAGGTGGATGTAATCCTCGGGCTCGAGCCACCGGCCCCGCTTTTCGATCTGGAACATCTCGCCCTCGCACATCCGGCGGGTCACCTGGCAGATCAGCCGCAGCGGCTCATGGTCCAGGTAGTTCAGCGAGAGTTCGAACGCGGCGGCGTAGAGGTAATCGGCCATCAGGATGGCGACGTCGTCGCCCCAGCGGGCGTTGACCGACGGGCGTCCGCGACGCATCGGCGCCTTGTCGATCACGTCGTCGTGCATCAGCGTGGCCACATGCACCGCCTCCATCGCGGCGGCCAGTTGCACCGGCGCGGGGCTGGGTGCATTATAGGCCCGTGCGGCCAGCAGCGTGATCATCGGCCGGAGCTTCTTGCCCCCCGCCAGACAGATATACTCGCCGACCTCGCGGACCAGGCTGGATTGCGAATCCAGAATGTCGTGCAGGACGCGGTCGACGGCGGCCAACTCGCTCTCCAGGTATTGAGCGATCTCGACGACCAGATTGTCGGGCTGGGCGGGTTGTTTGGGCTGAGCGGGCATCGAAACGTCGCGCCTCGGGGTGGCGTTGGTCGAACTGAGCCATCTGCGTGCAAGGATCGGGGCCGAGCGCCCTGACGACAGGTTAATCGCCCCCCCGCTTGAACGCAAGCCGTTTCCAGTCAAATGGCTGGCTCCTGAAATCGCGGGAGGACGCGCGCCTTGCGCGATCCCGCGGCGGACAGCACGGAGCTTGACCTGTCAAAGCACAATAGAAATGTCACCCCTTTGAGCACAATAGAAGTGTCACCTGCCGGGCGGGGGTGGTTTGTGG
>MVZB01000060.1 GCA_002068205.1 candidate division BRC1 bacterium ADurb.BinA292 | reverse complement strand
CCGACGAGCCGGGCTGAGGCGGGGCAACGGAAGGCCGGCCCGGGCTCCGGCCACTCCTTGCAGGGGTTCGATGCGTTGGGGACGGCGACGCAGGGATCCGGCCTGCGGCCGTCATCCCTGCGCTTAATTCCGGCCGTCCGCTCCGCGGACTGATCCCGTCAACAGGTTGGACCGCCCGCATCGGAATCAGAAGCTTAACGGTCATGATGCAATCCGTGGACGGATTACGATTTGGGGAATGATGGGGCCTGAAGGCGGCGCCGCCCGAGCCGTCAGGGATCCGAATCATTGGGCGCGGGGGGAGAGGGGCGCTGGTGCAGGCCGAGGGCGCTGTATTCCCGCCGGAAGAAGAGGTCCAGCGTCCAGTCCAGCGCGATGCGGACGCCGCGGGCGAGCCCGGGCATTTTCAGCAGGTAAACCGTCCGCCACATGAACCAGGCGGCCCAGCCCGAGAGCTTGAACGGCCCGATGCGCGCGACGCCGGTGCGGCAGCCGAGCGCGGCGAGCGAGCCGCGGTTGCGGATCCGGCAGGGCTCGGTCGGCTGGCCGCGCAGGACGCGGCGCAGATTTCGCGCGAGGACGCGCGCCTGCTGCACGGCGTGCTGCGCCGTCGCCGGATAGGCGTTCCCTTGCGGATCGGGATTGACGGCGCAATCGCCGATGCCCCAGACATCCGGCAGGCCGCACGCGCGCAGATCGGGCTCGCAGAGGACGAACCCCCGTGCGTCGCGCGGCAGGCCCTCGACGCCGGCCAGCGTCGGATTGGAGGTGATGCCGGCGCACCAGATCACGGTATGGGCAGCGAGCCGCTCGCCGTTGCTCAGCAGCACGTGATCCGCATGCACCTCGGCGACGGTCGTGCGCAGCAGGACGCGGATCGAACGCTGCATCAGATTCCGGGCGGCGAAGCGCGCGAGGTCGGGGTCGAGCGCCTGCAGGATCCGTTCCTTCAATTCCACCAGCGTGACGTTGCACTCGCGGGGATGGACGTTGGGGTAGCGGCGCGAGGCCTCGCGCATGAAGGCATGGAATTCGCCCGCGACCTCGACGCCGGAGAAGTTCGCGCCGACGACGACCAGGTGGAGCCGGGCCGTGCGCTCGGCGGGGTCATCGATGCCGTCGGCCACCTCGAGCATCCGGATCATGCGGTCGCGCAACGCCACCGCATCGCGCAGGCTCTTCATTTCATAGCCGAACTCGCGCAGGCCGGGGATCGGCGGCAGCAGCGTGACGCTCCCCATGGCCAGCACGAGGTGGTCGTAGGGGATTTCCAGTTCCTGGGGGGGATCGGGCGGCTGAATCCGGACGATCCGGCGCGCCAGGTCGACGCCGCGCACCTCGGCCATGCGGAACCGCGAGCGGCGCGCGAAGCGGCGCAGCGAGACGACGGTGTGGCGCGGTTCGAGTCCGCCGACGCCGGCTTCAACCAACAGCGGCGTGAAGACGAAGTAATTATTGCGGTCGATCAGGAGGATCTCCGCCTCGTCCGGCCGCAGGGCGCGTTCCAGATACATCGCCGCGTAGGCGCCGCCAAATCCGCCGCCGAGAATCACGATGCGCGGGCGACCCGCCGGTGGTTCGTTGCTCGTCGATTCCATGGGATCCGACTCCCGGTTCCTGGTTGCGCGTTCCGCAGGGGCTTGCCGCAAGTTTAACTTGTTCGGGTGGGTATTTCCAATGAAGGCCGGATTTCGCTGAGGGTGAAGGGACGGAAGGGAGACAAGGGACACGAGGTACACAAGGGGACACAAAGGGCTGAGGTGATTCGGCGGTCGATGGCGAGGGCGTTTGGGGGCAACAACTTCCTGCGGTGTGGCATGCGAATGGCTCTCCTTTCCTCTCCAGCCGCCGCATCCGGCGGTCTCCCATCTGGAATGGAGGATTCCCCCATGCGCACCTGGAAACAGCTTACCCTGGCGAGTCTGATGTTGGCGGCGCCGCTGATGCTCTCATGCGCCTATTATGAAGACGATGACGATGGCGTCGACAAGAGCGTGCAAGTCGAACGCAAGTCCTCAACGGTTCATACCGAATCCGACGGCGGCACGGTCGGGTCAAGCAGCGAGCGCCACATCGAGCGGCACGAAACGACTGTTGAGGAATACTCGGACTAACGGCGTCGGTTCGCGGCGCGAAGATTGATTCGATATCGAGAGCGATACCGATTTCGATACCGATTGCGGCGGTGGCGCGGGGTCAGCCGAGCCGGCCGAACTGGCGGTCGAGCTGGTCGCGCGTCAGCAGCAGCAGCGTCGGCCGGCCGTGCGGGCAGCGCAGCGCGTCGGCGGTTCCGAGCAGGTCGTGCAGGAGCCGCTGCATTTCCTCGGGCGCCAGACGGTCTCCGGCCTTCACGGCCGCGCGGCAGGCGGCGCGGGCGCAGATCCGCTCGCGCAGGCGTCGCATCTCGCGCGGCAGGTCGCCCTGGCCGACGTCGTCGATCAGGTCGCGCAGGAATGCCGGCACGTCGAGCCGGTCGAAGAGGACCGGGATCGCCTGGACGAGCCACGTGCGGCCGCCGAACGGTTCCAGCTCGAAGCCGGCCTCCGCCAACGCCGGGCGCAAGGTTTCGAGCGCGGGCTCGTCCTCCGGCGCCAGGTCGATCGAATGCGGGATCATCAGCGGCTGCACCTGGATGCCGTCGGGGCGCTCCGCCGCGTGCAGGTAACGCAGATAGAGGATCTTCTCGTGGGCGGCGTGCTGGTCGATCACCAGCATCCCCTCCGCGCCCGCCTCGGCGAGGAGGTAGGTTTCGGCCACCTGACCGAGCATGCGGGGAGGATGAGGCAGCCGGCGAAGACGTTCGATCAGTGAGGCTTCGTCGCGCGCGACCGGTTCGGCGTAGGGTACGGGGGCCGGTCCCGCCGGCGTGTTTGACGGCGGCGGCGGGGACGGCGGTGGATTAGTTCCTTCGGTTCCCTGACTTTCTCCCGGCAGGCCAAAACCGGGGATGAAGTCGAGCTGGTCGCCCGGCTGAGCGCCGTCGCGGCTGGCATCGGTCAGGTCCGGCTGGTCGAGCCGCAGCGGGGGAGCGGGCGCGGCGGTCCGCGTCGCCGGGCGCGTTCCGTCCTTGGGCATCGGCGGGGCGGCCAGCTTCAGGCCGGCTCCGGGTGGGGGCATTTGCAGGCGCGGGACGAGGTCGGCCGCGCGCAGCGCCTCGAGCACCGCCCGGTGCACGGCTCCCGCGACCAGCGCCTCGTTGCGGAACCGGACCTGCTCCTTCGTGGGATGGACGTTCACGTCGACCAGCTCGCCCGGCAGCGTCAGCATCACGGCCGCCATCGGGTAGCGCTGCGTCATGATCAGCCCGCGATAGGCCTCTTCGAGCGCGAACATCAACGGGCGGAAGACGATCGGCCGGCCGTTGACGAAGGCGTATTGATGCCGGCGGTCGCGGCGGGTCGTGCGCGGTCCGGTCACCGCGCCGGTCACGCGCACCTCGTGCAGCGTCAGGTCGAGGGAGAGCAAATCCTGCCCCGCGCCGGTGGGGAGGACCTGGGCCAGCCGGTCGCGGATCGATTGGCCCGCGGGCAGGTCGAGATACGGGCGCCCGCGCCAGCGGATCGAGAAGGCGACGTCGGGGCGCGTCAGGCTCTGGCGCACGAATGCCTGCAGCATGTGTCCCCATTCGGCGACGGCCGCCCGGAGAAATTTGAGCCGCGCCGGCGTATTGAAGAAGAGATCGCGCACGGCGATGGTCGTGCCGGGATTGGCCGCGCACGGCTCGGGGGGCGACGCCTGGCCGCCGCTGACGCGCAGGCGCAGGCCCTCGAGGGCATCGGGCGTGCGGGTGACGATCTCCAGCCGCGAGACGGCGGCGATCGCCGCCAGGGCCTCGCCGCGAAACCCGCGCGTCGTCAGCCGCTGCAGGTCGTCCAGTTCGCGAATCTTGCTCGTGGCGTAGCGTTCGACCGCCAGCACCAGGTCGTCGGCGGCCATGCCGACGCCGTCGTCGCGGACCGAAAAGCTGAGGGCATCCTCCTCGACGGAGACTTCGATCCGGCCGGCCCCGGCGTCCAGGCTGTTTTCGACCAGTTCCTTCAGCGCGGCGGCGGGGCGCGTCACGACCTCGCCGGCGGCGATCTGGTTGATCAGGCGCGTGGGGAGCCGGGCAATCGGGGCGGTCGCGGGCGCGGCGGCGGCAACGGGTGGATCGCTCATGCCAACAGCGTAACGAATCCCGGCCCGTCGGGGCAAAGGGAGAGTCCCGCCCATCGGCGTAAGCGCGTCTCTCGTCCCTCGTCTTCGTGATCGGTCGGTTTTTCCCGAGAGCAAGGGCAAGGACAAAAGGGACAACAGGGACAGCAGGGACACAAGGGACAGGACGAAGGGTGTTGAGTGATTCGGCGCTACTCCGGGGGCGTTGAGCCGAGGACGAGGGACGGGAGCCGGGAGCCGAATCCTGGGGGAGGCCGTTGGGGGCGATTAGGAGGACGAAGGACGAGGGGGAGGAGGGACGAGGGACGATTCTGGAGAGCGGGCGAGGGACGGACTACAGCAGTTCTTCCGGGGAGCGGAGGTCGCCGGCGGGGATGTCGCGCAGGACGCGGCAGGGATTGCCCGCCGCGACGACGCCCGGGGGGATGTCGCGAGTGACGACGCTGCCGGCGCCGATCACGCTGTCGCGGCCGATCCGGACGCCGGGGCAGATCTTGGCGCCGCCGCCGACCCAGACGCGATCCTCGATCCACACCGGCGAGCCGAGCTCCGGCCCGGAGCAGCGCAGCCGGGCATCGAGCGGGTGATGCGCCGCATAGACCTGCACGTAGGGTCCGAACATCACGCCGGCGCCGATGTGGACGGGGCAGACATCGAGGACGACGCAGCCGAAATTCATGTAAAGCCCGTCGTCGGCGAGGATATTGTAGCCGTAATCGCAATAGAACGGCGGTTCAATGGAAAACGAGGGGCCGATCCGGCCGAACAGCTCGCGCAGCGTCGCCTCGCGCAGCGCCGATTCGTCCGGCGCGCTGAGATTGAACCGGTGGAGCAAGCGACGCGCCTGGAGCCGCTCCGCCACCAGTTCGGGATCGCTTGCCAGGTAGAGCTGCCCGGCGAGCATTTTCTCTTTCTCGCTGCGTGGGGGCGAATCGTGCGTCACAGATGCAGCACCCGCTCGATGATCGTCTTGCGGAAGATGATGCCGCGCAGCTGCCCCTCGTCCAGCACGTAGATCCGCCGTTTCTGGCGGGTCATCATCAGATGCGCGACCTGCACGACCGGCGCCGAAGGGGAAACCGTGACGATATCGCGCCCGCAGATCTCGCGCACGGTCATGCTGTTCTCGTGCTGGAAGAAGTTTTCGAACGGTTCGAAGCTGTCGAGCATCGACGGGTTGGCGATCAGGCCGAGGTAATTGGGCATCCCCAGCCGCAGCAGTTCGCGGCTGGTGAGCTCGCCGACCAGCTTGCCCTGCTCGTTCAGGACCGGGATGCCCTCGTCGGGCGCGTCGACCAGGACGTCGACGGCGCGGGCGAGGACTGTGTCGGTGCGGACCGTGTGCGTGATCGGCGACATGATGTCGCCCGCCATCAGCGTCTTCTTGACGTCGATGCCGCTGTCCTCGATCCAGCGCAGCAGGCGCGGCGCCGAGCGCACGCTGAGGATGGCCTGTTTGGTTTCGCGCGACTTGAGCAGCCGCGCGATCGCCGCCAGCGTCTGCAGCATCATCGTATTCTTGGTTTGCGGCGCCAGGATCATGAAGATCAGCGCGACGGGTCCCTGCTCCGGGTTCGGGTGGGGGATCGGGTGCTCGGGCACCAGCAGACCGAGCAGGAAGACGTCGAGGCTTTCCATCCGCATGTGGGGGATGCAGACGCGGTCGTCGATGACGGTGGGGTGCTGTTCCTCGCGGGCCAGGAGGGAGTGCACGAGGGGGTCGACCTGGTCGGGGGCGACGGCGGCGCCGAAGGCGCGCACCATCCGGCGCAGCGCCTCCTCCATCGTCTGGACCGCTTCGCCGATCAGGACGTGGTTTTCGTTGAGCAGGCTGTAGAGCTTCATCGCCCGGTCACTCCCGCTCCACAGTATGCGGTGGGCCGGTGGAGGGAGCAAATACATTCAAAGGCGGGCTCATCCGATTCACACGGAGGGGAAAAAATGGCGGGTCTTCGAGAGCCGAGGACGAGAGACGGGAGCCGCGAGCCGAATTCCGGGCGGGCTGTGGGAGGTCTGGGCGGGGATGCGGGCGGACCGGCGAGGGGGCGGTTCCACCCCCGGTGGCGGGGCGATGTGCAACCGCCGGCGAACTTGGGGGCTTCTCTGGGACGGGTCCGACCCCGGCGTTCGGGGGTTTGGGGGCGGATTATCACCTAATAAAGGCCGAAACGGCGGCGAGAAAAAGATTGACTCCTCCGAAGCAAGACCCTATGTTATCACCTAATAACAGGGGCACGGAGAGCAGACAATTCGCGGCGAATCAGCAGTCCAGCGGCGAAACCGGGACAGCCAGGGCCGTGCACCGCGCGAGCGGCCGGTCAGGGGGATCAGGTGAGCAAACGGAATAACCAGTCCGCCGGCAAACAGATCAGCACGCAGCATGTGGCGGACATCGTCGGGCTGGCCCGGTCCACAGTGGTGCGCGCGCTGCGCAACGATCCCAAACTCAAGGCCGAGACGATCGAGCGGGTCCAGCTTGTCGCGCGCCAGCTCGGCTACAAGCACAACCACATCGCGCGCAGTCTGGCGCTGGGGCGGACCAATATCGTCGGCTGCGTGATTCCCAACGTGGTCAATCCGTTCTTCGCCGACATGATCACGGAGATCACGACGCACCTGGCCAGCAAGGAATTCAGCGTGCTGCTGGGGGTGACGAACGATTCGGAGGAGATCGAGAGCAAATACCTGCAGACGTTCATGAGCTACCGCGTCGAGGGGATCCTGGTGGCGGCGCCGCCGCAGGAGCGAGCCGCGGACCGCTATCTGGAGCTGAAGGATTACGAGCGCCCGGTGGTCATGATTGGCGAGGGGGAGCCGATCGGGATCGACAGCGTGCGCTCGGACGACGAGTCGGGCGCGTTTGACATGATGTGCTTTCTGAAGCGGTGCGGCTACAGCCGGGTGGCGTTCATGGGCGATCTGGAGGTCGAGGGCAACCGGAAATGGGCCGGCCGGCTCGACGGCTACCGCCGCGGGCTGCTGGAGAACAACCTGAGCTACGATCCCGGGTATCTGGTCAATTGCCCGAACATCGCCGACATCGGGGGCTGCCTGGATCGGTTGCTGGACCGGCCGGCGCCGCCCGAGGTGATCTTCGCCGGCAACGACCGGCTGGCGATCGAGGTGATCCACGTCCTGCAGAAGCGGGGGTTGGACGTGCCGGACGATCTGGCGGTGGTGGGATTCGACAACATCCGGGCGTCGGCGGAGATGAGCCCGCAGGTGACGACGGTCGATCTGCACATCGTGCAGACCGTGCGGATCGCCGTGGGCCGGCTGCTGGAGCGCGTCGACGCGTTCCATGCGCAGACGGAACTGGAGGACGCCGGCCGGTATCACGTGCGGATCAAACCGGAACTACGGGTGCGGGAGACGACGCGGATGCGGGCGCCGGCGCCGGTTTGAGCCGCGGGCGCGCCGGCGCAACGGGACTTGCTCATACGAGCCACGATTCAACATGGAGTCAGTGCGTCATGCAGCTTCAAGCCACTAGCGGCGCGCCGCTGAGCCCGAAATGTGAACGGGTGGTGCGCGCCCTGCAATTCAAGTACCCCGATCGGCTGCCCGTGCTCTACCTGAACCGGGATCAGCACGAGGGCGACGTGGTCGTCTGCTGGAACCTGGCGTTCCAGGATGAGACCCGCACGACGGAGTGGGGCATCAAGTTCGAGTCGCTCAACGACGGCACGATGGGCCAGATGACGGGGCATCCGATCGCGGAGTGGTCGGACCTGGAGACTTACAAGTTCCCGGAGCTGCAGCCGGAGAAGCGGCGCGAGGTGCTGCGCCAGTTCGTGGCCGAATGGCCCGACCACTACCGGCTGGCCAGCCTCAATCTGTCGGGATTCACCTGTTACTGCGGGCTGCGCGGGTTTGAAAACGCGATGACCGACTTCGCCTTCGATTTCGAGCACGCCAACTTCCTGCTCACCAAGATCATCGACTTCGAAATGGAGCTGATCCGGGTCGCCGGGCAGGAGAACATGCACGGCATCATCCTGTGGGATGACTGGGGGCATCAGGACGGGCTGCTGATCGCGCCGGAGATGTGGCGCCAGTGGTTCCGGCCGCATTATGAACGGCAGTTCCGGCTGGCGCACGAACTCGGCCTGACCGTCTGGTTCCACTGCTGCGGCAAGATCGACGCGATCGTCCAGGACTTCCACGAGATAGGGGTCGATGTGATCAACATCTCGCAGCCCAACGTCGTCGATCTCCCGCGCGTGGGCGCCGGGTTGCGCGGCAAGCAGGCGTTCATGCTGCCGATCAGTTATCAGACCGTCTCGATCAGCGGGACTCCCGAGGATATCCAGGCGGAGGCGGAGCGGCTGTTCGGTCTGCTCGGCACCGAACAGGGCGGGTTTGTCGGCTACGTCGAGGATTACAAGTGCATGGGGATGTCGGAGACGAACTACCAGGCCTGCAAGCTGGCGTTCAATCGGCTGAAGCCCGACACCGCCTGCGCGACCGCTCCATAAGCTCATCGGGCGCCGGCCGGCCCGCGTCCAGCGGAGCGAACGGCTCCGCTCGCGGGCCGGTGTGCATTGTTCAAACCCAACGGACGAAAGGCTGATCATGTCTGTTGCTCGAATATTCTGGGCATGGCTGGCGCTCCAACTGCTGCTGCCCGCGCCGGGCAGGGCCGGTACCGTGTGGGTTGAGGACTTCAAACAGAATCATCTCGGCATGGACCACGAATGGGAAATGCCGGTGGTCCTGCTCGGTCAGGGAAGCGGCCGCTTCGAGTCCGACGGGGAGATCGCCCGGCTGTCGCTTTGCAGCGGGACAGCGTTTCGCGTCCAAGTGACGACCGCGCGCACGATCCCCTGGGACGCAGGTCAATCCCGGCTGCTCCAGATGAGGATCAGCCGGCTATCGCCCGAGGCGCGAATCAAGGTCTACGCCCTGTGTGACGCCGACGGAAGGGAACCGCGCCTGGTCCTGAACCATCAGAATGCGTCGGAGGCGCTTTCGGCGCAGGTGCTGACCGTCGATCTTCAAGACAAGATCCCCGCTGAGACCCGGAGCCTGAGCCTGAGGCTGGAACTGGACAAGAGTAACCTGAAGGCCGATCCACGCCTGGTGGAGGTCTACATCGATTGGATCAAGGTGGGATTGCCGGGCGCGCCGGATCAGGTACCTGGCGTGCCGCGGTCGGCGAGCACCGAGGCCGATGCGGATTCTGGTGACGCCGAAGACGCTCAATGGCTTCAATGGTCGGCGCCCGAAGGGTATGACGACAATCGTTATACGCTGTCGATTTCGCGCGATCCGCTGTTTGGGGCGGCCTGCACGACCATCCTGGATGGGATTGAAGCGACGCGACATCGACTGGACGCGGAGTTGGGAGCGGGTGTGTGGTATTGGAGCGTCAGCGCGACCTCAACGTCAGGGTTATCGGGTGACTTTCTGTTGAACGAGGCGACCGGAAAACCGTTTTCCATTACCATTCCCGAATCCGAAGAGAAGGCAGATGCGGTGTATCCGCATTTTAACGTGCGGGCCGGCAGTCAGGGCTTCGGCAGCACGATTAAGTTCACCGACGAGCCGAAGATTGTCGAGCAAGCGCGCTTCGTGCTGGCAATGGGAAGCGACTCCTACAAGTTTCTGCTCGGGGCCGATGGGGAGGACGTCAATTATGTGACCGTCTACCAGGACATGTCGGACGAGATTCGCCGCAAGAGCCACACGCTGGTCGAGCTGATCGAGAATGAGCCGGCCTACCGGACCGTTCTGGATCTGCCGTTCAAGTATTTCGCGATGTGGGCCAATGCGATGGACATGCGAGTCACGCTGGGCCGGGGAAAATACAATGCGCCGGAAATGGAGAGCGAATATCGCCAGCTATACGACCTGACGCGCTTTTTGATGCAAACCTATCAGGGGACGGGGAAGGTCTTTCTCATCGGCCACTGGGAAGGCGACAACGTCCTGATGGGGGGCAACGATCTGATCAACGGAACGCCGAGCGATGCGATGATCAACGACATGCGCCGCTGGATCGCCAATCGCCAGCGGGCGGTGGAGGACGGCCGGAACTCGCTGCCCGACGTGACGGGCGTCGAAGTCTATAACTATGCGGAGATCAACATACTCACGCCCGTGCTGGAGCACAACCTCCCACGCATGATCAACGCGATCCTGTCCGAGGTTCCTGTCGATCTGATCTCCTACTCCGCCTACAACTGCATGAATCATACGGATGAGCTGCCCGAAAGAGCGTGGCAGCATTTTGATTATATTCTGGAGCATGCCCGCTTCACGGGCGCCTGGAAACACGGCAAACCGGTGTTCGTGGGGGAGTATTGCCTGCCGATCACGCTCAACCCGGCACGTCCCGTGCGCAACCTGGCCGCCATCCAATCCGCGGCGAGTTGGGGCAGCCCGATCAATCTCTTCTGGTCGGCGTACTCGGTCCACGCGGACGGTCACTCCTCGCTCGTCGAATTCGATGGCGAGAAGAACCAGGATTACTGGTATCTGGCCGACTTTATAGCGCGCATGCACGCCCTGAAGAATGCTACGCGGACGTGGCTCGGACGCAATCCGACCGAAATCGAGGCGAATTACCTGGCCTTGGAGTTCGATCGAATCGCGACCTCCGATATTCTGGCCCGGGTGATTGACTCCGTAGAGTACCGGGTCATGGTTGAGGATGAGCGGTTCCTGACGGAAATACTGGATGGCTGTGGCATCGCCGCGGATGCGGCCGGGCAACTGAAGCAGGAACTGGCAACCCGCCTGAAGCAAGGCGAGCTCACGCGCTTTGAGGCGCTGCTGGAAATACTGGATTCCGCGGCGTTTGCGCAAGCCGTCAGCGAGGATGATTTCGCGTCCTACCTGGCGCAGGTGATGGGTGAGGAATCCGCCTCGGGGGATGGGAAGCGTTCGGAGCGCTTCCTGGAGGCCATGAACAGCCGCTCCTTCATTCAGAAGGATCTGGATCCCGACCTGGCCGATCGGATCAACGCCGAGCTTCGGGCCAAGTACCGGCCGATGTTCTCGACATGGAATTAGCTTGATGTGCCTCGGGTACACCCGCTGCTCTTTGACGGGCCACTCTCAGGGCCTGCATCCGACACTGGAGAGGTTGCCTCATGCGAGTTCGTTCGCTTGCCTGGTTCATTCTGATAGGGCAATGGCTACTGCCCGTGATGGGGAGGGCGGATGCCGTGTGGGTTGAGGACTTCAAACAGAATCATCTCGGCATGGATCACCCCTGGGAGTGGCCGGTCGTCATCCTGGGTGACGGGGCTGCCGCCTTCGTCTCCGATGGAGAGAACGCGCGGCTGAGTCTGCGCGGAAAGACCTCGTTTCGAGCCTCGGTGAGCACGGCGCGCGATTTCGAGTGCGAGGCGGCGGCGGCGCCGCGGCTCCAGGTCCGGTTTGCGCGGCTCTCGCCGGAGGCCCGGCTGAAGATTTACGGGCTGGCCGACGCCGATGGCCGCGTTCCGCATCTGCTCGCCAATCACAAGAACACGTCCAGCACGCCGAGCGCGGCGCTGTTGACCGTCGATCTGAGCGAGAAACTCCCGGCCGGCACGCGGCGACTCGGACTGCGGCTGGAGCTGGACCGCGACAATCGCGAGCGGGTCCCCGGCGAGGTGGAAGTGGTTGTCGACTGGATCAAGATCGTGGCGGGCGGGGCCGCGGCGGCGGCGCCCGGCGCTCCGCGACCGGTCGCGCCCGCGCAGCAGTCCGCGGCCAGCAATCCGCCGACGTTGACCTGGGAGGCGCCCGAAGGGTTCACCGGCGATCGCTATACCGTCAGTTTATCACGCGATCCGTACTTCTCGGCGGCCTGCACGACGGTGCTGGACGGCGTCCGCGGCGCGAGCTACCAGCCCGCCGCCCCGCTGGCGCCCGGCCGGTGGTACTGGACCGTCGCCGCGACCGACGCCAGCGGGCTGAGCGGCGAGTTCATGCAGGACCCGGCGACCAGCGAACCCCTGTCGTTTACAGTTGAAGGCGACGGGGACGAGAGCGCCGAGTTTCCGTATTTCAATCTCCGGGCGGGCAGCCAGGCCTTCGGCAGCATCAAGAAGTTCACCGACGAGCCGAAGCTGGTCGAACAGGCGCGCCGGATGCTCGAGATGGGGAGCGACGCGATCAAGTTTCTGCTCGGCGCCGACGCCGACCACGCCAACTACGTCTCCGTCTACAAGGATCTGTCCGACGAAATCCGGCACAGGAGCCACACGCTCGTCGAGTTGATCGAGAACGAGCCGGCCTACAAGACCGTGTTCGACATGCCGTTCAAGTATTTCGTCATGTGGGTCAACCCGATGGACATGACGCTGCGGCTGGGCGAGGGCGAATACAACGAGCCGGAGATGGAGCAGGAGTACCAGCAGCTTTACGACCTGACGCGCTACTTCATGCAGACCTATCAGGGCACCGGCAAGGTCTTCCTCATCGGCCACTGGGAGGGGGACAACATGCTGATGGAGGACAATGACCTGATCAAGGGGACGCCGCGCGAGGCCAAGCTGGAGGACATGCGGAAGTGGCTGGCCAACCGGCAGAAGGCGGTGGAGGACGGGCGCAATTCGCTGCCCGACGTGACGGGCGTCGAGGTTTACAACTATGCCGAGCTGAACATCATCACGCCGGTGCTGGATGACGGCCTGCCGCGGCTGATCAATGCGGTGCTGCCGCACGTGGCCGTCGATCTGGTCTCGTACTCGGCGTATAACTGCATGAATCACACCGACGAGCTGCCCGAGCGCGCGTGGCGCCATTTCGATTACATTCTGGAGCACGCGAAGTTCACCGGCGCGTGGAAGCACGGCAAGCCGGTGTTCATGGGCGAATACGGCATCCCGATGCCGCTGGTGCCGAGCCGGCCGGCGCGCAATCTGATCGCGCTCAAATCGGCCGCGAGCTGGGGCAGCCCGATCAACCTTTACTGGTCGGTCTACACCCAGTTGGAGAACGGCAATTCGGCGCTGATCGAACTGGATGGGACGAAGAACCAGGAATACCACGATATGCGGGACTTCCTGGACCGGATGCACCTGCTGAAGCATGCCACGCGCGTCTGGCTGGGGCGGAATCCGACCGAGCTGGAGGCGAATTATCTGGCGCTGGAATTCGACCAGGTGAAGCGCTCCGAGCTGCTGGCGCGCATCGTCAACTCGCATGAATACCGCGCGCTCGTCAGCGACGAGGAGTTTCTGGACTGGGCGCTGGCGGCGTGCGGCATTCGGGACGAGGCCGCGGCCGCGCTGCGCGGGCGGCTGGAGGAAGCGTCGGCCGAGGGGCAGGCGCCGCGGTTCGACCTGTTCCTGACGATTCTGGATTCGCCCGAATTCGCGCAGGCCGTCTCGGACCGCGATTTTCGGAATTATCATGCCGCCTGGCTTTCGAACGGGTCCGGCCAGTACGCCGGGCGGGAAGACGTTCGCCGGTCGGAGCTGTATCTGGAAGCGATCGATTGCGAGGAGTTCAGCCGGCGGGACCACGAGTTCGCTCAACTGAATCAGGTGACCGAGGCCATCCGGGCCAAGTACCAGCCGAACTTCGCCGCGTCTGGCCGGCACTGACGGCCGGCGTGGTGGGTCAACCTTCAGCCGGCCGGCCGGCGGTTTGAGGATGGGAAGGGAGGGAAGCCGATGACGGCGCGCTTGCGATCCTGGCTTTGCGGTCTGCTGCTGGCGGCGTGCGTTGGCGCCGCCGCGCACGCGGCGGACGATACAGTCTACCCCTATTTCCCTATCAACGCGTCGGCCCAGGGGTTCACCTGGTATCAAAAATACTCGGATGAACCGGGGATCGTGGAGCAGGCGCGGCGGATGATCGAGATCGGCGCCGACGCCTACAAGTTCCAGGTCGGGCTCGACGTCGGCTGGCAGAGCTGGCGTACGACCTACACCGATCTGCCCGACCTGCCGCGCAACCAGAAAAACAACATCGTGAATCTGGTCCTGAACGAACCGGCGTATCAGACCGTGTTCGATCTGCCGTTCAAGTTCTACGTGATGTGGGCCTACGCCATGGACGGCTGGTATTTCACGACGAACATCACCCAGGCGGAGCTGGACCGGGAATACCAGCAACTGTATGACTTCGCGCGGTATCTGCTGACGACGTATCAGGGCACCGGCAAGGTGTTTCTGTTCGGCCAGTGGGAGACCGACCACGTGCTGCTGGAGGGCCGCGACGCCGGCGATCCCAATCAGGAACCGACGCCGGCGCGGCTCGACGCCGTCCGGCGCTGGCTGCGCAACCGGCAGAAGGCCGTGGAGGACGCGCGCAATTCGTTGCCCGACGTCACCGGCGTCGAAGTCTACAACTACGTGGAAGTCAACGCGATCCAGGTCGTGCTGGATCATCCCGAGGTGCAGCGGATGGTCACGGCGGTGCTGCCCGAAATCACGATGGACCTGGTTTCCTACTCGTCGTACAACGCAACTAATCTTTCGCTGCAGGAGCCCGAACGGGTGGCGAACCACCTGAACTGCATCATGTCGTACGGCGGGCCGACGTTCACCGGCGCCTGGCCTTATGGGCCGCCAGTCTTCATCGGCGAATTCGGCCTGCCCGGCGGCTATACCACCACGCGGGCGGCGTGCAACAAGCAATCGCTCAAGCTGTGCGCCGCCTGGGGCACGCCGATCAATCTGTTCTGGCAGGTCTACACGTCGACGGCGGACAACAGCGATTCCGCGCTGTTCCAGAACGACGGCACGCCCAACCGCGATCACGAGCAGCTGAAGACATTCAACCAGCGGATGATCACGCTGAAGAACGCGCGGCGGGTCTGGTGCAAGCGCAACCCGATGCCGGCG
>MVZB01000059.1 GCA_002068205.1 candidate division BRC1 bacterium ADurb.BinA292 | reverse complement strand
CCCCGCCGGCCCCCGCGCCGCAACCGGCCCCGGCTCAGCCCGCTGCACCCCCGGCTCAGCCCGCCGCGCCGCCGCCCCCCGGCCCCTGACCACCGCGCGGAAGGGTGGCGCGATGCTCGCTTAGCCCCTTGGCTGGAGACCCCCATGGCGCCGCTCTTCCATCGATTCCCGCGCCGGCCCCCCGACTGCCCGATCGCCCCCGAGCAATGCGAGGAGCCCTACGCCGACGCCAAGGCGCGCATGATCTATGAACATCTCTGGCGGCGCGGCGTCCGCGACCCCGGCGTCCTGCGCGCCATGCTTCGCGTCCCGCGCGAACGCTTCGTGCGCCCCGACCTGCGCGACGAAGCCTATGAAGACCGCGCCCTCCCCCTCGCCGCCGGCCAGACCATCTCCCAGCCCTACATCGTCGCCCGCATGAGCGAACTGGCCCGCGTCGGCCCTGGCTCCCTCGTCCTCGAAATCGGCGCCGGCTCGGGCTATCAGAGCGCCGTCCTGCTCGAACTGGGCGCCCAGGTCTGGGGCATCGAGATCGTCGCCGAGCTGGCCGACCTTGCCCGCGACCGGCTCATTCAACTCGGCTACGACCGGTTTGAAATCCTCCACGCCGACGGACGCGCCGGCCTGCCCGACAAGGCCCCGTTCGACGCGATCCTGCTCGCCGCCGCCCCCGAATCCGTCCCCCCCGCGCTCCCCCGCCAGCTCAAGCCCGGCGGCCGGCTCGTCGCCCCGGTCGGCCCGCCCGATCAGCAGCGCCTGGTGCGCCTGACCGCCGGGCCGCAGGGCGTCCGCACCGAAAATCTCTTCCCCGTCCGCTTCGTCCCCCTCATCGGCGGCTGACGCCCGCGATCCCTCCCGGGACCGCGGGCCTCCCTGGGAGCGAGGCCGCGCCGGGACCGACGTCGCGCCGGCTCATGGGTCTCCGCCCAACGTTAATGGAGTGCGGCGCCAGAGCGTTGCCCCGCAACGCGCCGGCACCGCTTTGGATCCGGTGACTCGGGGCCAATGCCGATTGATCCAAAGCGCCGTCGACGACCGCCGCGCGGTCTCTGCCGCCGCACTCCACAAAGGAGCGACGTCGCGCCGGCTTTGGGGAGTGCGGCGCCAGAGCGTTGCCCCGCAACGCGCCGGCGCCGCTTTGGGTCCGGTGACTCGGGGCCAAAGCCGATTGATCCAAAGCGCCGTCGACGACCGCCGCGCGGTCGCTGCCGCCGCACGCGCGTGGTGGGGGCGTTCCCCGACGGGCGCAGCGCCCTGATGCTGGTGGCGGCCCGGCTGCGCCACATCGCGGGGACGCGCTGGGGCACGCGGCGCTACATGAACATGGACCGCCTGCGTGAGCACGATAACGAGCTGGCGCGAACCGGCTGAAGGGGGACTGTGGATTTGCCGGGCCTTGGACAAATTTCAGGGCGTTCGGCTGCGCTCACTGAAATTTGCCCACCGCCCTCGGACAACGCTGCGCGTTGCCCACAACTCCACAGCCACGACGACGAAGCAATCTCGTTCGAACTGAAATCCAAAAACCAAACCCCGGCTTCCGAGGGAGCATCGCCAATCGAAAGTGCACAAAAAGCTGGACACTACTGGGGCACGGAGACCGGCAAGGACCTGGCCGTCTTCCGGCCCGATCCGGAGTCGGGCGCCAGCGCGACGGCCGGCTGGCATGTCTACGCCGGCGGCGGCGACCTACAGCCCCATCTGGCGCTTCATTTCGACCGGCTTGTTGCAGTTGAGCAGCGCGACTTCCTTGGTGATCGCCCCCTGGCGGTACAGGTCCAGGA
Source organism: candidate division BRC1 bacterium ADurb.BinA292 (assembly GCA_002068205.1). Taxonomy (GTDB): domain Bacteria; phylum Sumerlaeota; class Sumerlaeia; order MVZB01; family MVZB01; genus MVZB01. Next base: position 13,263 of record MVZB01000059.1, on the reverse strand, counting down.
TTGACCGGTCCATCGTGACCATGCCCCACTTGCCGCCGGCCTCGATCGTCCCCTGGATCATGTGGGTGTTCCCCTCGCGGACCAGATTGCGAATCGCGTCGGTGGCGATCATGATCTCCAGCGCGATCTCGCGGCTGCCGCGCGCCGAGGGGAGCAGCTTCTGGCAGATCGCCCCCTCGATCACCGCCGCCAACTGGATGCGGATCTGCTCCTGCTGGTGCGGCGGGAAAACGTCGATCATGCGGTCGACCGTCTGCACCGCGCTGACGGTGTGCAGCGTCGAGAAGACCAGGTGGCCCGTTTCGGCGGCCGTGATCGCGGCGCTGATCGTCTCCAGGTCGCGCATCTCGCCGATCATCAGCACGTCGGGGTCCTGCCGCAGGCAGTACTTCAGCGCGTTCTGGAACGAGTAGGTGTCTTCGTTGACCTCGCGCTGTTCGATCAGCGCCCGCTTGTGATGGTGCAGATACTCGATCGGGTCCTCGATCGTGATGATGTGGCAGTCGCGTTCGGTGTTGATCAGGTCGACCATCGCGGCGAGCGTCGTCGACTTGCCCGACCCGGTCGGGCCGGTGATCAGCACGAAGCCGTTGGGCCGGCGCGACAGATACTCCATCACGCGCGTCGGCAGGTTGAGTTCCTGGAAGCTGCGGATGCGCGAGTCGATGACGCGAAACGCGGCGGCCACCGTCGAGCGCTGCAGGTGGACGTTGACGCGGAAGCGGCCCATGTTCGAGACCGCCAGCGAGAAGTCCAGTTCCTTTTCCTCTTCGAACTTCTGCTTCTGCTGGTCGTTGAGGATGCCGTAAATCAGCCGGCGGGTCTCCGGCGGCGTCAGCGGCTCGCCGGTCAGGTTGTGCAGCTGGCCGTGGAGGCGCAGGATGGGCGGGCGGCCGACGGCCATGTGGAGGTCCGAGGCGCCCACTTCGATCGCCTTGCGCAGCAGGTCGCTGATCTCGTAGCGCCCGCCGCCCTCGTAGGGAATCGTCGGCGGGGAATCGTCGACCAGGGGATCGTAGCCGGCGACGGCGATGCCGGTCTTGCCGCCATGGGTCGGCATGGCGCCGCGGACGGTGGCGTTGAGTGCCATGGATGCCTCCAACTGTCAGGACCGACGCGTGGGGGGACGCACACTCCCCCGCCGGGCGACCCGCAAGGGTACGGCACGACGTCGCTGTCTCTGGACCCTATCGGCATCGGCGGGGCGAAAGATGATCCGGAAATTGAAAGGGAACAAGGCGGGGGGCGCACAGGGGTCAGCCGGGACGCCGGATCGCCCGGATCAATTCCTGGGCGCGCTGCTCGTCGCGCGGCCCCAGTCGCTCGTCGCCGAATCGGCAGCGGTGATACAGATCGAGGATCCAGGCCAGCTCATACTGCCCGCGCGTCGTCCGGTCGATCTCGTGAAACCACTCGGCGAGCGTCTGGCTCGGCTGGCGGGTCCACCCCAGCGCTTGCAGCCGGCGGATGAGCTGGTTGATGAAGAGGACGGGAGACCGCTGGCCGGCGCCGGTGCTCTGGCGCCGACGCAGCCGCCCCTGCAGAACGAGGAACAGGACCAGCGCGGCGAGGAACGCCGGCGGCACGATCAGCCGCACCAGGCGGCCGGCGAGGCGGTCCGAATCGGCCCCCTGGCGCGAGCGCAGCTCGAACTTGCTGGCCAGGTCGTCGCCCACCGGGCGGACCAGGTTACGCAGCCGGGTGATCCAGCCCCCCGAAAACATCCGCGCGAGCGGACCGGTCTGACTGCTCGAATAGTCCAGCACATAGGTCTGCCACAGGAGGCGCGCCCGTTCGTAGAGGCGCTCCCAGCGGCTGACTTGGAGCAGGCGCTGCGCCGCGCGGCCGCGATCCAGCGGCGGGGTCGGGTCGATCGTCAGCCAGCCGACGCCGTCGAGCCAGACTTCGGTCCAGGCGTGCGCGTCGCTCTGGCGCACGATGAACCGGCGGCCGTCGGCGCGATCCTGGAAATCCGCCGTGTAGAACCCCGAGACGACGCGTGCGGGGATGGCTTGGGCCCGCAGCAGGAGCGCCAGCGACGAGGCGAAATACTCGCAGTGCCCCTTGTGCGAGCGGGTCAGGAAGGTCTCCAGCGGGTGGACGCGCGGGGTGTTCTCCAGGTCGAGCGAATACTCGAAATCATTGCGCAGCCACTCGACCAGTTGCAGGACCTTGCCGGCGCGCGAGCCGCTGGTGGCGTGGTTGAAGGAAAGCTCGCGGATCTTGTCGATCAGGGGGGTGTCGGGCAGGCGCGTGCAGCGAAAGCGCTCGTTGGTCGGCAGCGTCAGGTTCGGATCCAGCCCCAGTTCGGTCGCCTCGATCTGTTCAAGCACGGTGGGGCGGCCATCCTGATAGACCTGGAGGGGCCGGCGCACCTGGGCGGACGCCGAGCCGGGCGACGAGCCGGCCAGCCGGCGCAGCAGCGCCAGGTGGTCCTCCTCGATCTTCGAGTAGACGTAGTAGGGCATGTGATTGTCGTTGAACCGTGGCGCCGCACGCCGCCGGAACATCGGGTGGTTGTTCATCATCAACGACTGGCCGGAGCGATTGAGCGTCAGGTCGACGCGCCAGCCGTGATCCTGCAGCGCGGAGAAGTCGAACCAGACCGGCGCGCCCGCCCCGAACAGGCGGTTCATCGTCAGGTCCTGGTAAATCCGCTGTTCGAGGATGGGGGCGGGGCGGTTGTTCAGGCCGGACATCGCGACGGCGCCCCAGGTATCGCTCTGGTAGACGGCGTTTTCGGCGTCGCGGCGCCACTGGCGCTCGTCAAAGTAGTCCAGGGCCTCGCCGCGCAGGCGCAGCGTCGTCGGCAGCGGCGCGGTATTGGCGCGGTCGGCCCAGCGCGCCGCGACGGTGATCACCTGCGTGTCGTCCAGTTGGATCCGGTCGATCGGCGTGAAGGTCACTTCGTCGCGATAGCCCGAGCTGGAGCCCCCCTGCGTCGGATCGTTGCGCGACCAGGGGCTGTTCAGATTGCGCGGCAGGAAATGCGGCATGGTCAGGAAGAGCGCGAAGGCGACCAGCAGGATCGTGAGCCCGAGCAGCGTACTGTTCAGGACCATGCGCTGAAAGAAGTGGCCGGGCACGCGCAGCGCCGGCCGGAGATCGACCGGCGCCCCCCCCAGGCGCCCGCCGGCGCCCCCCCGGCCGATCGACAGGCAGACCAGGTCCAGCGTAATGAGCACCATGAACAGAAGCAGAAAGAGGACAAACGCGACGGAGGTCGAAATGATCGAGCAGGCCAGCAGCATGAAGAACGACATGAGCATCGCGTGCAGATGATCGAGCGGCTCGCGCAGCGTCAGGCACTTGTAAAGCCCGAGGAAGAGGAGCAGGTAGAGCAGGCTGTCGAAGCGGGCCTGGATCGCGAGGAAGGCGATCGCCCCCAGCGAGGCCCAGATGAGCATGTGCGACATCCACTCGGTCCACCAGCGCGGGCGACCCGGGTGAATGTAGCCGACCAGCCAGACGACGAGGAACAGGCCGCCGGCATAGAAAGTGAGTTCGCCGGTGGAGAGGAGCGCGAGGAAGCCCAGCAGGACGAGAAAGAAGGTGACGCGCCGCCAGAAGAGATGAAACGGGGAGCCAGGCGCCGGGGCGTCGGTGGGCGCGGCGGCCTCGGCGCGCGTCCCGAACGGCAGTGGCGTGGCGAGTCGAAACGACATAAGACAGCGAGTATAACGCAGGGATGGCCGGGCGGGCGCGGGAATTGCGTTATGCGAGGCGGCCGGGCCGGCGGGTGAGGGTCAGGCGCTGAGGGGGGTCGGGGCGTCGGCCGCGACCGCCGCCTCGGCGAAACGGCGCATCGCCTCGAGCGTCGCCTGTGAGACGTGGTGTTCGATCCCCTCGGCGTCGATCAGCGCGGTATCGCGGGGGATCCCGAGCGAGAGGAGGAACTCCACGACAATCCGGTGGCGTCGGCGGCTGGCCTGGGCCATCTCGCGACCCGACTCGGTGAGGAAGATCGAGCGGTAGGGTTGCGCGCGGACCAGCCCGGCTTCCTTCAGCCGGCCGATGGTCTTGGAGACGGTCACGTGCGAGACGCCCAGACAGCGGGCGACGTCGACGGCGCGGGCCTCGCCCTTCTCGATGATCAGGTCGTCGATCAGTTCGACGTAATCCTCCATCAGTTCGGACTGTTTGCGGGTGCGGGTATGGATGAATCCGGAGCGCGAGCCGAAACTGCGGGGTTGTTTTCGCTGGGGCGTCATGCCAGAATCCTCGGGCGAGTCAAGCTCAGGACCTTTTTTTAGCAGTCCGGAAACTTGTTTAGCAAGCCTTAAACAAGTTGAAACCCGCATTAAAACTCGAGAATCATCGCCCCGTGCCGTCGCCGCGCCCCCCGAAGCCCGCCGCGTCCCCCCTCCGCCGCACGCCGGCGCCCGAACTGAAAGCTCGCGCCCGGCGGATCAGCACCCGACTGCGCCGCCATTACCCCGACGCGGGGACGGCGCTGCATTTCGACGGCCCGTTCCAGCTCCTCATCGCGACAATCCTCTCGGCGCAGTGCACCGATGAAGCGGTCAACCGGGTCACGCCGGAGCTGTTCCAGCGCTATCGCGACCCGGCGGCGTTCGCGGCGGCCGACGCGGCTGAGATCGAGAAGCTGATCCATTCCACCGGCTTTTTCCGGCAGAAGACACGCTCGATTCAGAATTGCAGCCGGGCGCTGCTCGAGCGCCACGGCGGCCGCGTCCCCGAGGCGATGGAGGAGCTGACCGCGTTGCCCGGCGTCGGCCGCAAGACCGCCAACCTGGTGCGCGCCTGCGCGATGGGCCACCCCGGGCTGATCGTCGACACCCATTTCAAGCGGGTGATCGGGCGGCTGGGCTTGACCGCCGAAACCGACCCCGACCGGATTGAGTTCGCCGTGGCCGAGCTGCTGCCGCCGAGCCACTGGACGCATTTCTCGAACGCGCTGATCTGGCACGGCCGGCGGATCTGCACCGCCCGCAAGCCGCGCTGTCCGGAGTGCCCGGTCTGCCCGGACTGCGATTTCGGCCGGCCGCATTGCACGGGCCGGCTTACAATGAAAGGATGAGATCATGATGACCCGGCACGGATTGACGCTGACCGCCCTTTGCGCCGCGGCGTGGATGCTCTGCGCGGCCGATTCCCTTCCGGCACAGGATAAGGCGATGACCGACACGATCTACTCCGTTCCCGTCGAGCCGATGGCCGACGACGACCCGGCGACGACCGAAACGCTCGCCCCGTGGCAGGGGAAGGTGCTGCTGCTGGTCAATGTGGCCAGCCGCTGCGGCTACACGCCGCAGTACGCGGGGCTGGAGCAGCTCCACCGCGCCTATTTCGACCAGGGGCTGCGCGTTCTGGGGTTCCCATGCAACGATTTCGGCGGCCAGGAACCGGGGACCGAGGCGGAGATCGTGGAGTTCTGCCAGACCAACTACGACGTTACGTTTCCGCTGTACGGCAAGCTGCACGCCAAGGGCGAGGAGATTTCGCCGCTGTTTGAGTATCTGACGGGAGATAAGAGCCCGCATCCCGGGGAGGTGAAGTGGAATTTTGAGAAGTTCCTGATTGGCCGGGACGGGCGGCTGGTGGCGCGGTATGCATCGGCGGTGACGCCCGACGCTCCCGAGCTGATCGAGGCGATTGAAGCGGAACTGGCCAAACCGGCGCCGTGAGGGGCGGGGGCTTGGCAGAGGGGGACAGGTGCGGCGGAGCGGGAGCGGCTCGGCGGAACGGGAGCCAATTCCGGATGGGTGCCGAGTTACGTCGGGGCGAACTCCGCTGAGGTTTCGGTGGGTTCGGAATGGCTATCTGGTGGACGAAGAGTTTGAGGCGGAAGGCGCCGAGGATTTTGAAAAGATACCAGGAAGGCGTTGCCATCAGTGCCACCCAATGTGGCTACAATTGGGGTGACTTCTATACAGTTCCTGCGCAACATGCATAAAAAACTCGAATTTCTATGCATGTTGCAGGCGCGATTTTTAACATGACAGTGATTTTGCCGATTTACATGCTCCTGCCATCTTGCCGGCTCGCATAATCCGACGGTCTTGACGCAGGGGCGGTCTTGAGAAGCGGCGGGTTCACAGCGCGGGGTGAAGATGGGGGGCAAGGCCACTCAGGAGAGTGGCGTTCTCAGGCTTCCTGGTTTCGGCTGGTGCTTGCATCCATAAGGCGTCGGGGCCGGAGGGGGCAATGGCGGAACTGACGAGGAAGAGAACAAGAACGATTTTGGAGGGAGATCTTCACCACGTCTTGGGCGCAACTTTGAAAGGATGAAACCAGGTCGCCTACCGCAGTATGTTTGGCTGAGGTTCGCCCCCTTCGGGGACGAGGATGTATTGCGATAGCGTCCCCCAGGTTCCGTCGGGCGGTTGCCTCCACCCTGCGCGTTCGTCCGGACTACCGCTCCGCGCACTCGAAGGGAGGACCGGCGAGGGCGCCGGTCCCACACCGGCCGCGATTGTTGGATGGTTTTTCGAGAGACGAGGACGAGAGACGAGAGCCGCAATCTCGAATGAATTGGGTGAGAGGGGGGTTGGGCGATGGCGGGGTTGGGGCAGGTCGGGCGGGTGGTATGCCAGGTCGGTTTGGGGCTGGTGCTGGCGGCCGGCGGGGTGGCGCGGGCGCAGACAGATCCGGTCTTCATCACGCCGGTGGACGACGCGCAGCTCACGTCGCCCGCACTGACGTTCGAATGGCAGGTCGATCTCGCCACGCTTACCTATGTGATGCGGATTGAGGAGATCGACGCCGAGGGGGCGGTCGTTCCCGGCACGCCCGCCTGCGAATTCGTGTTTGCCCAGGGCGACACCACCAATTTGGGGAGCAATCGCCGGCGGCTGGTTTACAACTTGGAAAGCCCGCCGGCGTTCGTCGGAGCGGAGGAGCGTGCTGATCTGGCCACGCTGGGGTCGGGCCGGTTTCGCGTCACGCTCAACGCGCTGCAGCTCGCCGACGATGGCGAGGGGGTCACGACGTATACGTTCGGCGCGCCCGCACCGCAGATCGAGATGTCGACGGAGGATGCGAAGGACCCGCGCGATCTGCGGTGGCGGCTGCGGGCCGATGATCCGGACAACACGCCTGAGTATCGCTACACGCTGACGTTCGCGCCGCAGGGGTCGGGCGAGCCGGTCCCGCTCGTCATGGAATCGGCGGCCGAAGCGGTCGATCAGGCCGGGCTGGGCATCGCCAACACGGCGACGGCACTGGGGCTGATGGAAGGGACGACGTACGACCTGCAGCTGCTGGTCGAGGACACGCTGAATCAATCCGCCGCGGCGGGTCTGGGCGCAAGCGGGACCGCCGAGGGCATGGTGCGGATCAACGACCTGGCCCGGATCACGGCGCGGCCGGATGATTTCATTTTTCACTATCCCCATGGGGACGTGTGGGCGGCGACCGTGCCGGCGGCCGGCGTGATGGCGACCGACCTGGATTCGGCCGCGGTCGATATTGAAGCCGTCATCGACTATCCGGGCGGCGACGACCCGGGCGCTCAGTTCTTCCCGGCGCGGGCGGTCGACACGTCTCACACGCTGGAGCTTGACCTGACGGCGCATGACCCCGCGCAGCCTCATCCGATGTACGGCGTGCAACTGCGCGCGACCGACGCCCTGGAGGTCACGGGCGAATTGAGCGAGCCGTTCAGCGTGACGCTCAATCAGCGGCCGGCGGTGCTGAGCGCGGAGGTGCTGCCCGCCAAGCAGATCGACTACGACGGCTCGACCGACACGGCGACCGTGCCGGTGACGCTGCGGGTGACGGTGGATGACTTCGAAACCGAAACGCTGGATGTCCGGGTCGCGATCCACGACCCGGCCGACGATACGCTGCGCGACACGCAGACGCTGGAGGACGTGCCGCGCAACGTGGCGACCGAACGCGAGATCCTGCTGCCGAAGTCGCCGCCCGCCGAGGATTACGCGGAGTATCTGCTGCGGATTACGGCGCTGGATGAGACCGAGGCAGGGGACATTATCGAAAGCGCGGCGAGCGACGTGGCGGAGATCGACCATGTCCGGCTGAACGAAATTCCGCACGCGGTCGAGGCGCCGACCGCGCCGGCCGTCGTGAGCTACGACGGGACGCCGGCGCTGGTCCAGGTCCCGTTGACGGTCCACGCGGGGGACAAGGAGCCGGGGCCGCTGACGGTTTACGTCGATGCGCGGAGCACCGACGGCGAGCTGCTTGAGACGATCAACGTCGGGGCGATCGAGCAGGATGTGGAGTCGGTGGTCAATCTGGAGATTGCGCCGCGGGCGCCGCGACGGATCTACGATCTGGAGATTTACTTTCGCGACGAAGCCGGGGCCGACAGTTTCCGGACCACGCGGAGCGTGCGGCTGAACCAGCCGCCGGGCCTCGCGGCGCAGCATGCCCCCGCCGCCGCGGAGCGGCAGGACCTGGCGGCCGACGCCGAAACGATTCCGTTCGATGTTGAACTGACGGACGACTGGTCGACGTCGCTGACGATTCAGTTCGAGGGGCTGGGGGCGTTGCAGAGCTTCGATTTCGAGCGGGATTTCATCGCGCAGGTCGAGCGCGTCGAGGGGACGCTGGCATTCGATGCGTTCGGCGCGCACGCCGTAACGGAAACGATCCGGGACGGGGACGGGGCGACGGCCGTTCGCGACCTGACGCCGCTGGTCATCAATGACCTGCCTATGTTGTTGCTGAGCGTCACGCCGGCGATTTTCGATGCGCAGACCGGCACGTGGCGCGTCGAGCAGTCCCGGCCGACGACGTTCGCCGCGCAGGGGCGGAACATCCATCGCGACCCGGATGAGCTGCTGACGTTGACGCGCCAGCTCGAGACGTCGGACGAACCGGGGCTGAAAGAACTGGCGTCGGGGAATCCGCCTGCCGCCGGAATCGTTCACGAGCTTCACGGGAGCGAGACGCGCCAGTTCGAGGAGTTGGGCGAATTCAGCTACGATCTGACGCTGACGGAGCGGTTCGACGGAGAGGAAGTCGAGGTGACGGCGAGTTTCCCGATCCGGGTCGAGGAGTCGATACCGGAACTCAACGCCGCCGGGGATTGGCGGTTGTATCGATGATTCGGCGTGCGGGCGCCGGCGATGCCGGTGCCGTGACCGATGGCGAGAGCGGCGCCGATAGCGATAACGACAGGCGCGGGGTGGCTTGTCAGTTGCGGCGGGAAATGATAAAGTGAAATATGGCAAAGGGGCTCGCCTTTCGCCGAAGACTTCCGTCCGAAACCGCCAGGGCCGCCGTGTTCGCTCGCCGATTCCAACGCGCGTTGTTGATCAACCCCCCCACCGGGCTGTACCGGCGCGACGACCGCTGCCAGTGCAAGGTCGAGGATCAGACGGTACAGATCATCTTTCCGCCGGTGGAACTGGCGACGCTGGCGGCGACGCTGCGCCGGGGAGGGGCCGAGGTCGAGCTGCGCGATTACCCCGCCCAGTCGGCCGGCTGGGAGGACTACATCGAGGACCTGCGCCGGCTGCGGCCCGACATGGTGCTGGTCAATGTCGTCACGGCGACGAGCGAGGGGGATTTCGACGCGTTGCGCGCGGCGAAGGAAACGCTGGGGGCGGACAACGTGCTGACGATCGCCAAAGGGGAATACATGGAGGCGCTGGGCGAATCGGTGCTGCGCCACCGCCCCGAGGTCGATTTCGGGTTTCATGGCGAGATCGACCTGGTGCTCGATCAGCTCTATAAGGGCGAGCCGCTGGAGACGATCGACGGTCTGATCTGGCGGCGGGCGCCGGCCAACGGGCATCCCGCCGACGTCGTGCGCAACCCCGGCCATCCGCTGATCGAGGAGCTGGATGCGCTCCCGTTCCCGGCGCGCGACCTGCTGCGCAACGACCTGTACCGCAGTCCCGAGACGAACCGGCCGCTGACGGTGATCCACGGCAACCGGGGCTGCCCGGCCAAGTGCATCTTCTGCCCGGCCGGCGTCATGTCGGGTTATCGGATTCGTTACCGTTCGCCGGGCAACATCATGGCCGAGATCGACGATTGCGTCCGGACGTACGGCATCCGGGAATTTCTCTTCCACGGCGACACGTTCACGATCAACAAGAAGTGGCTGATCGAGCTGTGCGACCTGATCATCGCCTCGGGGCACAAGATCCGCTGGGGGTGCAACAGCCGCGTCGACACGATCGACGACGAGCGCGCGGCCAAGATGCGCCAGGCGGGCTGCTGGGTGGTCGCCTTCGGCGTCGAATCGGGGAATCAGGAAATTCTGGACTATATGAAGAAGGGGCAGAAGGCGGAACGGGCGTTCAAGGCGGCGGAAGTCTGCCGGCGCCACGGCCTGCGGGTGCATACGTTTTTCGTCATCGGCACGCCGCTGGAGACGCGGGCGACGCTGCGCGAGACGTACGAATACGCGCGCAAGATCGATCCGGATTTCTTCGACTTCAACATCGCATATCCGTTGCCGGGCACCGAGCTGTATGAGATCGCCGAGCGGGAAGGGCTGTTCGAGAAGCCGCCGGACGCCACCGGCTATGCCAACGCAGCGGTGCGGACGAGGGAACTGAGCAGTCGTGATCTGACCGAGTGGCGACGCAAGGCGCTGTTGTCGATGTATCTGCGGCCGCGCTATATCGCGCGGATGCTGTACCGGGCCGGCTCGCCGCGCGTGGCGCTGAACTACGTGCGCGCCGGCGCGCGCCGGTTCCGCCAGCTCATCAGCCCCGCCCCTGATTCCTGATTCGCGCCGGAATGCCGCTTCCTTCTTCGTCTCCATCCGCGCGTGGTTTACCAACTCGGGTGCGCCGACCCGGAAATGGGTGGTCAATTTCCATCGGAATTTTGTCAGCCACCGGGTTCCGCGGCGCTCCACCTGGGGCGATCCAAATTGCGCCCCACTGGGCGCCTCTCACGCGGACGGCTTGAGTAGCGGGATGTCGAGAGCCGAGGACGCGGGACGGAGCTTTTTAGTTGGGGAAGAGGAGGCTGAGGGCGGCGTCGACGAGGGTCATCCAGACGAATGCCAGGACGAGCGTCAGCGTGATCGCGCGGGTCACGTCGGCGGGGGAACGCTTGGGCCGCGCGCCCAGGCCGTAGGCGATCGCCGCCAGCCCGCCGCCCATGAGCATGCTCTTGACGACCAGCACGCCGAGTTCGCCCGCGCTGAGAAACGTCGGAAACTGGCGCAGGAAGAACGTCGGCGTGATCTGCGCGCGCGAGACGGGCAGGCCGAGCAGGGCGATGGCGGCCGCGGCGCCGGCGGCCATCCCGATCAGCGCCAGCAGCGGCGCCGCCAGCGCGAGCGACCAGAAGAGCGGCGGGAAGAGCGTCCGGTCCGGGTCGATCCGCATCGTCCAGAGAGCGCGGCGCTGGCCGGAGAGTTCCATGAAACCGACGTGGGCGCCGATCGCCGAGCCGCAGCGCCCAGCCAATAGAAAACCGGTAAGGATCGGCGAGAGCCGCAGGAGGCTGAGCGCGACCAGTTCGGGCAGCCGGTTGGAGAGCCCGTAGTCGACCACCGCCGACTCGGCCTGCACCTGCATGACGACGCCGAGCAGCAGGAAGATCAGGGCGACGAGCGGAAGGGAGCCGAGTCCCCAGTCGCGCAGGCCGCGCAGCAGAAGGGCCGGGCTGAAACGGCCAGCCAGGCGGGCCAGCAGGAGCGCCGAGCGGCCGAGCGCCTCGAGGACGTCGTTGATGAAGCGCGCCGCGCCCGCCGGCTCGGTGGGCAGGTCGGCGGCGGGCTCCTTGGCCTGGCCTGCCTCGGACCGGCGGCGGCGGTGCGAGTCGAGCTGGTCGCGCATCCAGAGTTGCAGGGCGTGATGGCGCTGCTCGTCGTGCGCCCCCAGGTCGTCGCGGCGGCCGGGGTCGGGGGGTGTCCAGCGCGGCATGGTTCCCTCGACCGGCGAGAAAAAATAGACCGGGTAACCGAGCCGGCTGGCGCAGGCCGGGTCGTGGGTGATGATGACGGCGCTCATGCCACGCTGACGGATCAGGCGGCCGAGCAGGTCGTAAATCAGGGCCGAGGAAGTGGGATCCAGCCCGGTGGTCGGTTCGTCGGCGATCAGCAGGCGGGGCCGGCGGATGAGCGCGCGGGCGAGGGCCACGCGGCGGCGCATCCCGCCCGAGAGGGCCGAGGGGAGCTTGGGGCCGTCGGTTTCGGGGTTCAAGTCCACCTCGCGCAGCACGGCATCGATGGCGGCGCGAGCGGCGGGATCGGCGGGGGGTTCAAACAGGTCGGCCCGCTCCAGAAGCGCGGTTGCCAGGTTGACCGCGACCGTGCGGTCGTCGAGCAGGGCGTCCTCCTGAAACATGACGGCCATCGCGCGGAACGGGTCGGGGCCCAGGCCCGCGCGGTCGACCTGCCCTTCGTCCGGTGCGTGCAGGCCGAGCAGCGTGTGGAGGAAGACGGTCTTGCCGCCGCCGCTCGGGCCGAGGATCACGGCGCATTCGCCGGCGCGCAGTTCCCAGCTCAGGCCGTCGAGCACGCGCCGGCGGCCGAAGCGTTTCACCACGCGGTCGAGGCGAATCAGCGGCGGTTCCATGGAGATCACGATAGTGTGAGGCGGAGGGGAATGCGAGGGGGAATGGGGGGCGGAGGTGCGGGGGGACAGGGCGATTGTGAGGAGTCGCGGCGGTGGATTGATATTGGAATTATCGAATCGATCAATCGGTTTGGGGCTGGTGGTTGCCCCGACCGTGGGTTGCATAGGCGCCGGGGGGCCATTGCAACCCACGGCATGGATATCGAACCGCGGGCGCGGTTGCTGAATTGGCTGGGTACGGAGAGGGGGAGCGTGGGTTGGTCGGTGAATTCTTGCCGTCGCGAGCACGAGGGGGCCGGTCCCACACCGGCAAAGTCGCCATCACCGGCCGGTGTACGAACACGAAATGAGCGTGATTGGATTGCACGCCGCAATCTCCGGCCACCCCTTGCAGGGGTTTGTGGCGTTGGGGGCGGAGACGCAGGGTTCCGGCCTGCGGCCTCCACCCTGCGCTTTATTCCACTCGTCCGCTCCGCGGACTCTAGAGGGGACCGGCGAGGGCGGTGGTTCGACACCGGCAGGGGTTCTTGAAGGGTCTTCTCGCGAGACGAAGGTGAGGAAGGAGAGAAGGGGAAGAATTCCTGGGTGGGCCGTTGGGGGCGATAATCTCACGCTGAGACGCGGAGACGCGGAGAGGTGCATGCGCGGAGGATGGGTCTGGGACGGGATGTTGGGTTCGGGGGGATTGCGATGGGGGATAAGAATTGAGGCGAAGCCACTCAGGAGAGTGGCGCTCCCAGGTTTCGGCCGGTTGCTTATTTCCATGAGGCGGAGGGGGGGATGGGGG
>MVZB01000058.1 GCA_002068205.1 candidate division BRC1 bacterium ADurb.BinA292 | reverse complement strand
CCCGCCGCTCCAGAGCCTGCGCGGCGGTGCTTCCGTAGACAGCATGTCCCCGTGGTGCAAATCGATCAAGAAGGGAATGGAAGAGCTCGTCGAGCATGCCAAGGGAGTGCCTGGGGAGTTTGTCTTTCTCCCCAATCAAAGCCTGCACAACCTCTTTGACCGGATCCTCAAGCGGGCGAAGATACCGAAGAAGGATGCCCTGGGACGAAAGCTGACGGCGCATTCCTTCCGGCACACCTTCGCCACGCGGATGGCTCAGCAAGTCGGACAGAACGCTTTCATCCTGAAGGAGCTGATGGGACACAGCAAGATCTCAACAACAGAGATCTACTGCCAGCCGGAAGCGCCCAGACTGATGATGCAGATGCCCGGCCTTGCCATGCCAGAGGTCACGGGGGTGGTGGAAGTTGCCTGGTGGAAGAAAGCAAAAACCGCCCAACTCGGGGCGGCGTAAGGCCAATCGATTCAATGGTGGGTGGTACAGGATTCGAACCTGTGACCTCTGGCATGTGAGGCCAGCGCTCTAACCAACTGAGCTAACCACCCACGCGAAGGGGAGAAGCCGACGGCGAGGGCCACGCTTGCGGGTCCGCGAGACCCCCGCGCCCGACGCCGCTCGGACCCTGAAACTACCGCAAAAAGCCGCGAATTTGCAAGCGCAATGGCTGGCGCCGGAGCGCTCAGAATCGGTATCGGTATCGGTATCAGTATCGGTATCGGACTCGCTATCCGATTCCGCTATCGCAATCGGGACCAGACTCGAACAACCGCCCACCCGGCCGCGCCCCGCTCACCCTCCCAGGTCGGCGGCCAGTTGCAGCCGCAGCCAGCGCAGCCAGTTCGGCGGGATCGGCACCTCCGCCGCCAGTTCGTCCAGCCGGTCGCCCGGCAGATCGGTCAGGCCGGCGCTGATCTCGGCGACGATCCCGCTCAGCAGCGCCGGCCCCCGCACGGCGATCGGCAGCTCCATCCGATAGATCCGCTCATAAATCCGCGCCGCCAGCGCGAACTGGCCCAGGTGCTCGCGGATCGCCGCTTCCTCCAGCAGCGCCCGCTGCAGCAGCGTCGGATCCGGATCGAGCCGCTTCACCTCCTCAATCGACTCGAGCGCCTGCATCGGATAGCGCAGCAGCGACCAGATTATCGCCTCGCAGTAGGCCAGATACGGCGCCAGCCAGGCGGCGTCGGTGCTGAACTGGCGCAGCGTGCGCAGGTTGTCGAGCGCCGCGCGCAGCGTCGCCGCGTCGTGCGTCGGGTTGATCACCGGGTCGCCCAGGCCGCGCTGGATGCGCAGGTAGCTCTGCAGCAGTTCGCGGTCGTCGCGCGCGTGCACCAGCAGGCCGATCGACAGCGCCAGCTCGCTGCCGGTGGGTTGCCAGGCGCGCGCGTCGCGCGCCATCCAGCGCAGCGCCGCCCGGTAGCCTTCGGCCGCCGCCTCCCATTCCCCCTGGCGCTCGTTCACCTTGGCCTGGTAGAGCGTCAGCCGGAACAGCACGTCGGCGTCGGCCGCCTGGCGCGCCTCGGGTTGCGAGATGAGCAGGACCGCCTCCTCCAGCGCCTCGACCGCCGGGGCCATGTCGCCGGCGATCAGCGACGCCTTGATCCGCGCCTGCAGCGTCATCAGCCGCCCGGCCGGGTCGCTGAACAGGCGGCGCAGCGCCGGCGCCACCGGCTCGGCCAGCAGCACGTCGCTGACGGCCCGCTCCATCCACGGCTCCTGCTCCTCCGGCTCCAGGAAGCTGAGCAGAATTTCCGAGTAATCCATGTTGGTCGTGGCCGTCGCGCTCAGATCCTCCTGCACGAGCTGCTGCGCGGCGCGCACGTCGCCCCGCCGCAGCCATTGGCTCAGCACCAGCGTCCGCAGGTCCGAGGGAGGCAGGCCCACGCCGGTCTCTTCCAGCCGGCCGGCCGTCAGCATCGCCTGCTGGAATTCGAGCCGTTCCATCAGGCGTTCGGTCGTGAGCCATTGCACGCCGACGGCGGTGGCGGCCGGTTCAATCTCGCCGTTGAGCATCAGTTCCAGGCCGGTCAGCGCCAGCGTGGTCGGCGCGTCGCGGTGGATCGCGCGCTGCGCGCCGCGCGCCGCCGCCGGCAGGTCGTGCGCGCGCAGGTCGCGGATGATCCCGGTCCACGCCCGCGCCTCTTCGCCCGGCCAGGCGTCGATCAGCGCCGAGACCCAGACGGCCAGCGGCGTCGAGCGCATTTCCGCCGGCATCTGGCGCAGCGCCCAGCCGGCGCGCTGCGTGTCGCCCGCCCCGAACCACGCCACCGCCAGATACTCCATCCACGCCGTCTCGAGCATCGGATAGGAGTCCGGTTCGGCGGCGATCGCCTCCTCAATCCAGCGCAGCGCTTCATCCCAGTCGCCCGACATCCGCTCCACCTGCGCCCGCGCCATCGCCAGCAGGTAGGCGCGCTCCGGGCCATTGGCCCCCGGCAAATCCCACAACCGGCGCAGCGCTTCGCGCGCCATCTCCAGGTGCCCGTTGCGCGCCTGGGCGAGGATCATGAAGATCGCATCCTCCGTCCGGCGGATGAACAGATTGCCCTCGGCGATCGATTCGATGTCGTCGGCCAGCATCAGCACGTTCGTGTTGACGGCCATCAGCGCGCCCTGGCGCTCGAACCGCTCCAGCTGCGTCAGCGGCAGATTGGCCCAGCCGGTCAGTTCGATCTCCTTCCCGAACAGCCCGGGGTCCGGATTCCACAGGATGATCGCGTTCTCCGCCTCGGTCGTCAGCAACCGCGGCAGGTCCAGCACCGGCCGCAGCGAGCCGTCGGTCAGGCTCAGGTTCTGCGCCAGGGCGATGCGGCCGTCGCCCAGGACCGCCATGCTTTCGACCGGGCCGACAATCGTGTGGCTCGCGATCGGCCGTTCCATCCGCAGATCGTAGTAGAGCAACGGGCGCGGTCCCGTCCCCCGCGGCAGCACCGCCAGCCCGCGGCCGTCGGGCGCGATCGCCACCAGCCGCTGTTCGAGCGAAACGTCTCCCTCGGCGCGCGGCAGCAGCCGCGGCTCGTCGGCGCGGCTCGCCTCCCACAGCCATAGTTGCGGCAGACCCCGCTCCAGACACTGAAACAGAACCTGTCCGCCGCCGGGCACCGAC
Source organism: candidate division BRC1 bacterium ADurb.BinA292 (assembly GCA_002068205.1). Classification (GTDB taxonomy): domain Bacteria; phylum Sumerlaeota; class Sumerlaeia; order MVZB01; family MVZB01; genus MVZB01. The sequence continues at coordinate 11,947 of MVZB01000058.1, read as the reverse complement.
CATGCCTGGCTGATCTCCTGCGGCCGATCCATCCGCTTGTGAAGCTCGCCGGTGCGCAGGTCGAACACCCACAGATTGGCGTCGGTTCCTTCCCTCGTGCTCAAAAAGGCAATCTGGTTTTCGTCGAGCCAGATCGGATCGGCGATCCAGTCCGGCTGGCTCAGCAGCGTCCTGGCCGGCGTCTTCCGGTCGCCCGGCTGCACCACCTGCAGCCGATAGGGCTCGTCGGGCAGCTTTTCGACGAACAGCAGCCGCCGGCTGTCGCCCGACCAGTCGATGCCGCGCCCCGCCATCCGCGTGTAGATGACCTTGTCCCCCGCCGGCCCCAGGTCGATCACCCCCAGCTCGCCGTCGGACGTCACGACCGCCGCGAACCGGGCGTCGGGCGACAGCGCGATCTTCTCGATCGAGTTGGGGTCGTAGCAGGCCGGCAGAGAAACGAACGCGGCCAGCAACAGCACCGCACCCCACCGCCCACGGAGCAACCGGCGCGCGATGGCCGGAAAACCAAAGGCCAAATCCGAGAGGGTGCGGGCCGGTTCGGCGACGGGGGATGCAGGCATGCGAAAACGCCGGTTGCGAGGTGCACCAGGATTGCGGGGAGGTCGCGGCGAACGGCGGACCGGAGTCCGCCTCAGTCGCCATTCAATCACGCGCCACGGAGCCTGTCAAACCCGGCCCCGGAAGTCCCTCACCCTCCCGCGAAAAGTCGTCTCTCGTCGCCGTCCCTCGCCCTCGTGATCGTCCTCAACGGCCCGCCCCAGGATTCACCCGCGGCCATTTGTCCCTGGCTCTCCGATCCCCTCTTCCTGTGCCGGTGATCCCTTCTGTCCTTTACGTCCCCTATGTCCTTTCCATCTCCACCGCCCCACGACGACAGGCGACAACCGGCGCGAGCCGTATTTCGCAGCCCCCGAATACCCATGGCGATTCCCGCGCGGAACGCTTATGACTATTCCTTTTGACCCGAGGCGCCCCGATGAACGTCTTCAACTCGCTTGCCCCGATCTTCCTGATCATCGGCCTCGGCGCGCTGCTCAGCCGCATCGGGTTTCTGACGCCGCCGCTGGTTGCCGGCGCCAACGCCTTCGCCTATTGGATCGCGCTGCCCGCCTTGCTCTTTCGCGAGACCGCCACGGCCCAGGTCAACCTGGCCGGCCACTGGGACGCCTTCGCCGTCCTGCTCGGGGGCATGCTGGTCTGCGTCGCGGCCGGCTATCTGGCAGCATGGGTCATCCGCCTGCCGGGGCAGGATGCCGGCACGCTGGTCCAGGCGGCGTTTCGCGGCAATCTGGCTTACATCGGCCTGGCGGTCGTGATCCTCAGCGCCGAAAACGGCGCCTCCGACCCGGCGGCGCTCAGCGTCCTGATGCTTGCGGGCATCGTCCCGTTCTACAACGTTGTCGCGGTCATCGTCCTGCTCGCCAGCCAGCACCGCTTTGAGTGGGGGGCCGTCCGCCGCGTGCTGCGCCAACTGGCGAGCAACCCGCTGATCATCGCCAGCGTCGCCGGCGCGCTCGTCATGCTGTCGAGCTGGAGCCTGCCCGCCGTGGTCGACCGCACGCTGCGGCCGATCGCGCAGACCGGCCTGCCGCTGGCCCTGCTGGGGATCGGCGCGACGCTGCACAGCGAGCGCATCCGCGGCGGCTGGCTGCCGGTCGGAACCGCCGGGCTGATCAAGGTCGCCCTCGCCCCCGCCTTCGGCATCCTGGCGGGCGGGGCCATCGGCCTGACCCCCGACGAACTGCGGATCGTGCTGATCTATCTGGCCTGCCCCACCGCCGCCGCCAGCTACGTCATGGCCGACCAGTTGGGCGGCAATCGCATCCTCGCCGCCGGCTGCGTCGTCTTCAGCACGCTGGCTTCGTTCGTCTCGCTCAGCGTGATCCTGGGGCTCGTGCAATGAGCGGCGCGGCGGACGCATCCCCCGCGCGCCGCCGGAGCAGGTTCCTCCCGCTCGGCCGCCAGCGGCTGCTCTGGGTCGCGCTGCTCGCCGGCGCCGCCCTCTCCCTGGGCATTTACCATCATCTGCCCTGGCTGAACGGCCCGCCGCAGTGGAAATGGCCGTGGGTCCACGAGCGGATCCTCGAGCGCGCGCTGGCGCAATCGGCGGCCCGCTTCGTCCTGGGCGCGATCCTCCTCGGCGGCGCCCTGCTGCTCGTCCGGCGCCGGCTGCGGCGCCCCGCGGCCCGCCGCGCCGCCGGACTCGCCACGCTGATTCTCTGGGGCCTTTATGCGCAGTGGACCCTCTACGCCGTGGCCACGCCGCTGGGGCCGCTTCATTCGATCCGCATCGTCCGCGATGAGATCGCGTTCGGCTATTTCGGCGTCGCAGCCGCGCTCGGCGACCGGCTCCCGCCGCTGCCCGAATTCCTCCGCCGCTACCCGCAGTACATGCCGGCCCTCCCCCCGCACGCCTCCACCAAACCGCCCGGGCCGGTTGTCGCCTGCCGCGCGTTGCGGCGCCTGTTCGAGACCGCGCCGCGCCTGACCGAACGAATCTGGCGGCTGGCCGTGCGCCTCGACCCGCGCCTCGAACTGGCCGAAACTTCCGGCTCGCGCGCCGATTCCGCGGCCGCGTTCACCCTGGCGCAGCTCCTCATGTTGGCCGGCCTGAGCGCGGCCTGGCCGCTCCACGCGCTGGTCCGGCGCTCCGGGGGCTTGCCCTGGCGCGAACCCGCCGCTTGGTGCGCCGCCTGGCTCTGGGTGCACTACCCGGCGCTCGCCATCTTCCACCCGCAGTTCGATCAGCTCTACCCGCTCCTCGCGCTGGGGGCGCTGCTGTGCCTGGCGCGCGCGATCGATCCCCGGCAACCGGCGGCCGGTCTGCCGCCGGCCCTGGGGTTGGGCCTGCTGCTGACGCTGGGCCTGCTGCTGAGCTTCACGATGCTGTTCCTGATCCCGCTCGTGCTGATCCCGGTGCCGCTGGCGGCGGCGCGGCGGGCGCGGTCGTGGCGGCTCCGCGCCATCGCCGACCAGCTCGGCTGGCGCCGCCCCTGGGGCCGGCGCGTCGGGCGCGCGCTGGCCGCGGCGGGCTTCATCCCGGTGGCTGTACTTTTCATCCTGCGGGCGAGTCTGGGTTTTGACTGGATCGACACGTTTCTTACGGCGCTGCGCCATCAGCACGGGACGCTCCTGCGCGGCATCGAGCGGAGCTACGCCACCTGGCTCGGCTGGAACCTCTATGACTTTCTGCTCTTCGCCGGAGGAACGGTCGCTACCTTTGGCCTGGTGTTTCTGGGCGGCGCCGTGCGGCGAGGCTGGCGCCGGCCGCGCCGGCTCCTCCCAATCTGGTTCGCCTTTCCATTCGTCCTGCTGCTGTTGGACCTGTCGGGGCTGACGCCGGGCGAGACCGGGCGGATCTGGCTCTTCCTGGCGCCCGGTCTCGTCTGGGCCGCCGCGATCGAACTGGCCCGCCGCGCGCGCGCCGGCTGGCCGACCGCGCTCCTCCTCGTCCTGCTCGCCCAGTGGATCTTCCTGCTCGTCCTCCGCACGCGGATGCACTACATCGGCTGGTGAGACGCCACTCCGCCTGACCAGAACGCATCAATCCAGGCATACCGCGGATGCCGCACCGTGAACGCAAACGAACAGCGATTCCGTTGAATCGTCCGTTTACGAACGGCAATCGGCTTGAATCCAGTTTCGTTTCCGTCCCTTCAGCCTTGCCGCCGCGCCGTCTTGCAAGCGCCTCGCGCCGCTGCCAAACCACTCTCTCTATTGACTTTCGGCGCGTTGTCGCGACCTGTTGCCGCTTGCGGAAATCTCAAGCCCGGCGGCGCAACCGTGCGTGCGGCACGAGCGTTGCACCTCTTCCTCGATGACGGATGCGTGAATCGCAACGATCTCAAACGGGGAGGAACGCAAAATGAAGAGTTTGGTTAAATCCATCGGCGCGGCCAGTCGGTTGGCCCGCCTGCTGGCATTGGGCGCGGTGGCTGCCTGGGTCGCCTCGCCCGCCGGCGCGCAGCCCCCCGCTCCGCCGGACGACCTGGCGGCGCCCGCCTTTCCCGAGGATGCCGGCGACGCGCTGCCCGGCGGCGGCTTCGAGCCCGGCTTCGGCCCGGCGATGGGACCCGGCATGGGACCCGGACCGGGGATGGGCCCGGGGTTCGGCATGGGCCGCGGATTCGGCGCCCCCGGCATGGGCAGGGGCATGGGGCCCGGCCTCGGACGGGGTCCGGGGAGCCGCGCCAGTTGCTGGGCCGCCCAGACGCTGCTCCAACCCGACGTCCAGGCCACGCTCGGACTGACCCAGCAGCAGGCCGACCGGATCGAGCAGACGGACTACGACACCCAGTCGCGGCTGATCGCCAAACGCGCCGAGCTGGAACAGGCGCAGCTTGAACTGCGCCGGCTGTGCGACGACCCCGACATTGACCGGACGGCCCTGATGACGCAGATCGACCGGCTGGGCGCGCTGCGGACGGAGCTGCACAAACTCAATGCCGGACGCCTGCTGGATGTAAGGGAAACCCTGACGCCCGAGCAGCGCCAGCAGGCCCGCGAGCTGATCGGCCAGCGCGCGCTCGTGCAGCGGTCCCAGCAACGGCCGTTCATCGGCGGACGTCGCGGCGCGATGCGCGGCGGGCCGGGCCCCGGCGGACCCGGCATGGGCTGGAACCGCCCGGGCATGCCCGGCGGGCAATGGCAACAGCCGCCGCTCGCTCCCGCGCCTCCGGCTCAGTAATCCGCACCGCAAGGCATGGCTCTGCGTCCCCGCGGCACCCCGCCGCGGGGACGCCCGCATTGCCGGCATCTGTCTCAGTATCGGTATCGGTATCGCAATCGGGATCGGGATCGGGACCGGGACCGAACAGGAGCTCAACCGTCTGTTGGCCTTCGTCGCTCGTCCCTCGGCTCTCGAAAACCTGAAAAAAATCAGCTCCCCTCAGTTCAAACTCGCCAATTCCTCTTCGATCGCCTGCATCACGGGCGCGAGCGTCGCGGCGCTGAAATCGAACCGGATCCCCGCCGCCGCGAACAACTCCGGCAACGGACGCGATCCCCCCAGCGCCAGGCCGTTCAGATAATCCTCCAGCGCCTTGCGCGGTTCCCGGCGGAACTTCAGCCAGATCTGCAGCGCGCCCAACTGCGCGATGCCATACTCCACGTAGTAGAACGGGTGCAGGAAGATGTGCAACTGGCGCTGCCACTGGTTGCGCAGTTCGGCGTCCAGCCCGCTCCAGTCGATCTCCGGATCGAAGCGCTCCTCCAGCCGCAGCCACTCCGCCTCGCGCTCCGCCACCGTGTGCTCCGGGTTCAGATAGATCCAGTGTTGGAACGCGTCGACCGTCGCGATCCACGGGAAGATCGAGAGGATCTGCTCCAGGTGGCGCCGGCGCGCGCGCCGCGCGTCGCCCTCGTCCGGATAGAATCGCTCGATGTGCTTCATCCCGAACAGTTCCATCGCCATCGACGCGACCTCGCAGAATTCAATCGGCGCGCTGCGGTAGGTCAGAATCTCCTGGTCGCGCGCGGCGAACGCATGGAACGCATGCCCCCCCTCATGCAGCAGCGTTTCCACGTCGCGATGCGTGCCGGCCGCATTCATGAAGATGAACGGCAGGCGCACTTCCTCCAGCGTATACTGGTAACCCCCCGGCGCCTTGCCCTTGCGGCTCTCCAGGTCGAGCAGCCCCAGGTCGCGCATTTTCTGAAACTGCGCGGCGAGCGTCGGCCCGAGGTCGGCGAAAATCGCGCCGCAGCGCTGCGCCAGATCCTCCGCCGCCGAAAACGGCTTGAGCGGCGCTTTGCCATCGACGTCGACCGACAGGTCCCACGGGCGCAAACGCTCCAGCTTCAGTTTCTCCCGCCGCACCCGCCGCTGGGCCGCCAGTCGCGGCACCACCTCCTGCTCGATCGCCCGGTGAAACGTCAGGCAGTCCTCCGGCGTGTAGTCGAAGCGGTTGTAGGCCCGATGCTGATAATCGCGGAAATTCGCGAAGCCCGCGTTGCGCGCCATCCGCGTCCGCAGATCGATCAGTTTGGCGAACACCGCGTTGATCGCGTCGCGGTCCGCCAGTCGCCGTTCGGCCACGAGCCGCCAGGCGCGCTCGCGCACGGCGCGGTCGGCATCCTCGGTGTAGACTGCCATCTGTTGCAGCGTCTTCTCCTCGCCTTCCCACATGACGGTCATCGCGCCGCTGATCTTCTGATACTCGTTGCCGAGCTTCTGATCCTCGGTCTGAAGCGGGATGTTCTCTTCGCGATAGAGCTCGACCTGGTTCTGCAGCGCGCGGTCGTGCACGCGCAGCCAGTCGCGGTCAAGCGCCTCGCGCGCCGGGCATTCCAGATACAGCCGGGCGATCTTGTCGTGCCACGGCTTGATCTTCGGCAGAATGTTCTCGACGTAATGCAGGTAGGCCGCCTCGCGCTCCTTGTCGTCGGTCTGGCAGGTCATCGCGATGTAACGGCGCGCGTATTCCTCATCGATCACCGCATCCAGCTCGCTCTGGCGGCGCAGCCACTGGCGCAGGTGCTCCGGCAGCTCGATCATGCGGATCTGGCTGGCCAGATCGTCGAACAGCGGTTCAAGCTGGCTCCAATCGCCCAGATCGGTCACGTGCCGGGTGAAATCGCGTGGGAATTCCTCGCCGCGCTTTGCCTGGATCGCACTGGTTTCGGCCATGGTCCTGTTGCAACTCCTCACAAACTCGGATGCAAGCCAGCCAGTCTTTCATGCCGGCGCGAGCGAAGGCAAGCGCTTGCTCCGCGCGTGCCTCGCCGGCGGCGCGGCGCGACGGGTTTCAGAATCAAGCCGCGGAGGAGTTTCAGATCGGCACGGGCGTTTCTTCCAGGATCGCCCGCACCGCCGAGGAGCCTTCCCCCAGACTCTCGGCCGTCTCCTCGAACGTCCGGATGATGCCCAGCCGATGCGCCAGCACCGAGACCGCGACCGCCTTGACGTCGTCGGGGATGGCGTAATCCCGCCCGTCCATGTAGGCGTTGGCCTTGGCGCAGTTGCGCAGCGCCAGCGCCGCCCGCGTCGACGCGCCCAGCTCGATCAGCGGCGAGTGGCGCGTCGCGTTGATCAGGTTCACGATGTAATCGACCAGCGAATCATCGACGCGCACGCGCCGCACCCCTTCCTGCATCGCCCGGATGCGCTCGCTGGAGAGCACCGGCTTGACCATCGTCAGATCGCCCGTCGACCGGGTGTTGCGCAGAATCTCCCGCTCATACTCCGCGTCGGGGTAGCCCAGGTGCAGCCGCATCATGAACCGGTCGAGCTGGCTTTTCGGCAGCGGAAACGTGCCGTGGCTGTCGAACGGGTTCTGCGTCGCGATCACCATGAACGGCTGCGCCAGGTCATAGGTGTTGCGATCGATGCTGACCTGCGCCGTGTTCATCGCCTCCAGCAGGGCCGACTGCGTCTTCGGCGTCGTCCGGTTGATCTCGTCGACCAGCACGATGTTGGCGAAGATCGGCCCGGCGCGAAATACGAACGCCTTCTTGTCGTTGTCCCAGACCGACACGCCCAGAATGTCCGACGGCAGCAGATCCGACGTCCCCTGAATCCGCTGAAACGTGACGTTGATCGACATCGCCAGGCACTGCGCCAGCGTCGTTTTCCCCACGCCGGGAACATCCTCGAACAGGACATGCCCGCCGGCCAGCAGCCCCGTAATCGCCATCCGGACCGATTGATGCTTGCCGCGGATCACCAGCTCGATATTCTGCTCGAGCCGGCGCAGATCGTCGTGGGCGGCCTTGGCGCTGAGCGCTTCCTGCATCGATACAGCTCCTCTCGAACCCGATAATCCGCCCCACATGATAGTGTCATCCCGCTTCGCGGACAAGATCGGAGGATCGCGCTGAGCCGCGTGATCCCCTGTCTATCTTCGTCCTCGTTCCTCGTCCTCGGCTCTCGAAAACCCACCCCCTGTCCCTTTGCTATCCGGACTACCAGGACGCGCGGGACGCGGCATTTTCTGAAAACTTGAATCTTTGAATCTGGTTCGGATTTCGAAACTCGGAGTTCGCGCTTCCCCTGCGGTCGCACCTCCCCCCCTCCGCACACTTGCCGATTACGCCTTTCCTCCCGAACGGTAGGCGGTAATGTGGACTGTTTCGAGGGTGATCAGACCATCGCCGATCATCTCGTCCAGTTCCGGAAGGATGGCTTCGATCCGCTCGGCCTGATCCACGATCTCCACCACGATCGGCAGGTCTTCGGAAAGCCGGAGGATCCTGGCCGTATGCAGCCGGCTGTGCGCGCCGAACCCCGCCAGTCCACGAAGCACCGTCGCCCCGGCCAGTCCCCGCTCGCGCACCCGCTTGAGGATTGCCTCATAGAGCGGACCGCCGTGCCAGCGGTCGTTTTCGCCGATAAAGATCCGCAGCAGCCGTCCCTCGCCCTCGATTTTCATCGCTCGACCTCCTACAGGCTGATCAGCCGACCAAGCAACCGGCCGATTTCCACCGCCGCCAGCCCCAGCAGCACATTGGCGCCGAGATTCACCCCGGCCCACAGCCACCGCCCGTCGTGCAGCAGCGCCGAGGTCTCATAGCCAAACGTTGAGAACGTGGTGAATGCCCCCAGAATGCCGATGCCCAGCAGCGCCCGTGTCTCCGGCCGCAACAGCGGATGTTCCTGCACCAGCCCCATCAGCAGCCCCAGTAGCAGGCAACCCACGACGTTGACCGCCAGCGTGCCGAGCGGGAACAGGCCGCCCCACCGATGCTGAACCCAGCCCGTCATGACGTAGCGCGCGACGGCCCCGGCGCTTCCGCCCAGCGCCACCAGCAACAGCATTCTCACCTGACCATCCTCCCGACGGCTGCTCTTCGCAGACTAACCGGACGCGCGAGTTCATGCGAGCGCGATTGTGACCCAGGCGCTCGGGTTCGATCCCGTCGAATCCGGCCCCCCCACCTTCCGTCGGCATGATCCTTGCATCCCCCACACGCTGAGGTAAGATGCCCTCGTCGAGCCGCTCCGCTCCCGCGCCGCCCACGCATCACCTTGGAGAGATTTGACTCGTGCAGGAAATCCAGACGCTTCAGGATCTCGACGCCGCCCTGTCCGACAGCCGCGGCCGTCCGGTTCTCCTCTTCAAGCACAGCACGACGTGCCCCATTTCGGCGTTCGCCCATGGCCAGGTGCTTGATTTCGCCCGGCAGGCGGGCGACGCGGCGCCGCCGATTTACTTCGTCCGCGTCCGCGAAAGCCGCCCCGTCTCCAACGAAATCGCCAGCCGGCTCGGCATCGTGCATCAGTCCCCGCAGTTGATCCTGATCCAGAACCAGCAGCCGGTCTGGCACGTCTCCCATTCGTCGATCGAAGCCCAGCAGATCGCCAGCGCGCTGAAAAAAGCGGCCGCCTGAGGCCTTCACCCCATCGGCCGGCCGCGCCGCGGCGGCTCAACCCCGTCGTTCAGTCGTCTTCATCATCTCTGTCGCGATCCCGCCGTCGAATACCCCCTTATTTTGTATATCATCAGAAACCGCCGGTTTACGCGCTGAGCAAGAAATCGCCAGCCCGCCGGCCATGATTTCAGTTCCGCGGGCAATGCGGGTCGGTTAGCATCGTTCGGCCGCGCGCCGGCGACCCCGAAGCCTGGCCGCTTCCCGGCGCCGCCGCAGCGGCCCGCACACCCTCCGGAGCCAGCCAGCCACCATGCCGAAGTCCGTCAAACTGGGACCCGCCGCGGATTTCCCCAACAATGCCTGTCATTCCTTCAACATCGAGGGGCGCCGCATCGCAATCTACCGCGTCGCCGATCAGTTCTTCGCCACCGACGCCATCTGCACCCACGCCGAAGCCGACCTGACCCACGGCACGCTGGAGGGCTACCGCATCATCTGCCCGCTGCATTTCGCCGAGTTCGACATCCGCACCGGCGAGGCCTTGACGGCCCCGGCCTATACCGATCTGGAGATCTACGCGCTCCGCGTCGATGAGGAGGGCTGGGTCTGGATCGATTTGCCGGATTGACCGGGCGCCGTTCGCCGCCGGCGGCGGAGGCCAGCGATTAAGATGACCTCGACCTCATAATTACCCGATAATTATTTTCCTGTTCCCTTCCGGTCCCTCCCGCGCTACCATCCGGTCTCCGTCACCGAATACCACTGCTCGGGGGAGGCCGCCGCGATGGCCCGCGCGCTTCGCTCGTTCACCCTGATCGAACTGCTGCTCGTCGTTCTGATCCTCGCCATCCTCGCGCTGATCGCGATCCCCAATCTGCGCGAGGCCCAGACCCGCTCGCGCACCGCGCGCGTCAAGGCCGACCATGGCTCGTTGCGCACCGCCCTGGAGGCCTATGCCGTCGAGCACAACGCCTATCCCCCCGGCAACACCTGGGGCGTCGCCGCCGCCCGCCCCTCGGTCCCCAACGATCATCCGGTCCTGGAACGCCTCTCCACCCCGCTGCCGTATCTGACGCAGGGCAATCTCCCCGATCTGTTCGTCGCCACCCACCGTTCGGACTGGCGCATCAACGGCCGCGATCCGATTCATTGCGACGTCGCCGCCTGGACCCCCACGCCGCAAGGCGACCATCCCGACGCGTTCCTCTATCGGACGTATCTCTATTTCAGTTCGCGCCCCTCCAGCGCGCCCGCCGATCGCTCCGGTCACGTCCGTGTCGTCGGCGGCGACGGCGCCGCCGCCCGCGCCTGGTGTCTCTATTCCGCCGGGCCGATGCGCGCCTACATCAACATGGGCGGCGTCATTGCCGTGGCCACGCGCGCCTACTCGCTCGACCTGCTCTATGACCCCACCAACGGCACGGTCTCATTCGGCAATATCTACAAGGTGGGCGGCGAGACCGGCCCGGGCGATAATTTTTTCGGCGCACTCGCCGGCGGCAACTGAATGAAAAAACCCCGGCGCCCGGGCCGGGGTTTCTTCGCCTGGATCCTTGCGCGTCGCGCGCTGTTACTCGGAACTCTCCGCGGCCGGCTCCAAGGGGCCGTAAAAGCCCCCGTTGATGACCAGTTCGATCTCGCCATCCAGATTCTCGAACGGAAACAGCGTGTAGCGCACCGTCTCGCCCCCCGCGGGCGTCAGTTCAATTGTGTTGCCTTCACCGATGACTTTATAGGTTCCCTGCGCCTCGCCGGTCGATCCCGCGCTGACGTGCGACTCCGATGTCGTCATGCTGACCGTCCCGATTGCCGACCACTTGTAAGTCCCATCCTTTGAGAACTCATAGGTCTGGGTCGACATGACGGCGCCCCCGCCGACCGACGCGCCCCCCTGATAGGTCCCCTCGAACGTCTCGCCCGGCTCGAACTTGTCCGCCTTGCTCGCGAACAGGCCGTCGATTTCCAGATTCTCCGGGTCGTCCTGGTCGTGGCCGAACTCCAACTCATCCACCTCGCCGTCGGCCTTGGTGATGATCAGCTTCTCCCCCTGGACGACATACGAACCGACGTTGTCCGGCTCCTCCTGCGCGGCTTTGGCGAAGTCGAAGAACTCCAGCCCGCCCGGCGGTATGTTGTTCAGATAGACGTAGCCGGCCGGCGTAAAGAAGTACCAGATCTTATACAGATTGCCGAACGAATAGCTGAGCTGCATGAACAGCCCGTCCAGTTTCTCATCGCTGTCGCCCGGGTCGGGAATGCCGGGGACGGGCCCTTTCAGGTGGCCGACCGGGCGTTCCAGCCTGGTCGCGGCCGAGGTCTCGTCGTCGCCGGCGGCGCTCCCTTCGGCCGGCTCGGCCTGACCACAGGCCGCGAACAGCATCAACACCAGCAACGACGTCAAACGCGCCAGCACCGTGTGCGAAGGCATGCAATTGCTCCATTCCAGGCGGGACCGGCGCTGCTGGGTGGAAGAGATGGCCTCCACCGGGGTGAGCCAGACTAGGGTGCGCGGGGCGCCGCGACGATCATGCGCGATCAACCCGCGCGCGGCAAGTAAAACCGGAGCAGATGTCGGGCCACAATGATAATGTCACCCCCTGGACACAATAGAAATGTCACCTGATCGGGTAGGCTG
>MVZB01000057.1 GCA_002068205.1 candidate division BRC1 bacterium ADurb.BinA292 | reverse complement strand
CCGCCGAGCCCGCATGCCGGGGCGCGGCGATGCTCGCGGCGTGCGCCGCCGGCTGGTTCAGCGGACTTGACGCGGCGGGGGCGGCATGGGTCCGTGCGGAGCGTGTTTTCGAACCCTCGACAAGTCCCTAAATCCCACTGAAATCAGTCCTTTAAGCCTCATCCTGGCCCGGATTCGGTTTGCCGTTGACCCTTGTGTGAGAAAATGATAGATTCTTGGCAGAACGCGCAGGTTATAACACCAGGACCTTCCGCTTATCCCATGCCCCGAATCCCCGTCGATGCCCGCCGTGCCCGCATTCGCGAGCTCCTCTTTGAGTGCGAAACCCTCTCGGTCCCCGACTTGGCGCGCCACTTCGACGTCAGCGAGATGACGATCCGTCGCGATCTGGATTCGCTGGCCGGCGCCGGCCAGGTCCGGCGCGTTCATGGCGGGGCCCTCGTCAGCGAGCGGATGAGCTTCGAGTTCGACTTCCACGAGCGCCGTCTGCGGCAGCTCCCGCAGAAACAGGCGATTGCGGCCGTCGCGGCCTCGCTCATCGAGCCAGGCGACACCTTGTTTCTCGACACCGGCACGACGACGCTGGAGCTGGCGCAGCGACTCAAGGACGCCGCGCAGTTGACGGTGATCACGACCAGCCTGGCGGTGGCGGCCACGCTCCAGTTCGCCGCGTCGGTCCGCACGATCCTGCTCGGCGGCGAAATCCGGCGCGGCAGCGCCGATACTTCAGGCGCGTTGACCGAATACCTGCTGGAGCGGCTCACGGCCCGCGTGGCGATGGTGGGGGCCGAAGGGATCGATCTGGAGGGGAATTTCTACGACGCCGACCCGCAGTTGGCGCGCGTCGCCGTGATGATGCGCGAGCGCAGCGACCGGACTTACATCCTGTGCGACAGCCGCAAGATCGGTCAGCGCGCGCTCGTCCGCTCGGGCCATCTGAGCGAAGTCGACGCGCTGATTACCGACTGGGAGCTGGAGTCCGACAAGCGCGCCGCGCTGGAGGCGCTCGGCGGCGTAAAAGTAACGCTGGCCGGCCGCCCCGCCGAGGCGGACCGGCAGACCGCCTGAGACCGGGCGCCGGGTCCGCCCCCGTCAGGGACGGCGAACATCAGGCCATCTTGGGAACCGCGTCGGCGGTTCGATATCCAACCCGCGGCCACGACCGGCCAAACGGAAGAACCGATTGATCGGTTCGATAACGAATATTCGAGCGCCGAGCACGAGGGACGAGGAGCCGGGAGCCGAGTTTCTGGCAGAGCAAGGTTGAAAATGAAGGGACGTAACCGACCGATCCAAACGGCCGATGCTTTGCCGGCGCCAGCCAGCCGGCCAGTCCCGCCAGGGACGGCAGACGTCAGCCCGTCACGTCAGTGGCGGGAAACTGACACAAATTAACGAAGGAGTCCCGTAGGGACGTCAGACGACACCCAACTATCAGGAATCGCGTCAGCGGTCCGATATCCAAACCCTGGGTTGGATGGCCGCCCGGCGGCCATTCAACCCAGGGTCGCCATCGGCCAAACGGAAGAACCGATTGATCGATTCGATAACGAATATTCGAGCGCCGAGCACGAGGGACGAGGAGCCGGGAGCCGAGTTTCTGGCTGAGCAAGGTTGAAAATGAACGGACGTAACCGACCGATCCAAACGGCCGATGCTTTGCCGGCGCCAGCCAGCCGGCCAGTCCCGCCAGGGACGGCAGACGTCAGCCCGTCACGTCAGTGGCGGGAAACTGACACAAATTAACGAAGGAGTCCCGTAGGGACGTCAGACGACACCCAACTATCAGGAACCGCGTCGGCGGTTCGATATCCAACCCGCGGCCACGATCGGCCAAACGGAAGAACCGATTGATCGGTTCGATAACGAATATTCGAGCGCCGAGCGAGCACGAGAACGAGGTCAAGCGACGAATTCTAACTGCAAGGAGGAAAGACGATGGGGACGCAAACCATGCCGTCGAGTTCGCTGGAATGGGCCAAGGTGGATCTTTCGACAACGCCCAATGTGGTCGTTCCGCCCCCCGGGCCGCGCTCGCGCGAGTATCACGCGCGCTGCACGAACCACTTCAAGGGCCTCTCCAGCCAGGTCAAACTCTTTCCCGTCACATTCGAATCGGGCGAAGGCTGCGTCCTGCGCGACGTCGACGGCAACCGCTACATCGACTTCTCCTCGGGCATCTACGTCACGACGCTCGGGCATTGCCACCCCAAGGTCAGCGAGGCGATCGCCCGTTATGCGCGCACGCTGATGAACGCCCACGATTTCACGACGCCGATCAAGACCGCTCTGGTCGAGAAGCTCGCCGAGGTCCTGCCCGGCGACCTCTCGGGCTTTCAATTCTATGACTCCGGCACGACGGCGGTCGAGGCCGGCATCCGCGTGCTGCGCGCCGCCACCGGCAAGAACGAGATGCTCTCGTGCTACTACGATTTCCACGGCAAGACCTACAATGCCGTTTCGCTGGCGCATATCCGCTCGCAGGTCTACGGCCGCGTGCGCGCCCCGGGCGCCCACATGGTCCCGCGGCCCGACCCCTATCACCCGCTGTGGACCCGGCCCGACGGCACGATCGACACCGACCAGTACATCGCGTTCTACGAGGAATACCTCGACAAGGCGACGGTGGGCGACGTCGCCGGGTTCGTGCTCGAGCCGATCCAGGGCTGGGGCGGCTCGGTCATCCCGCCCGACGACTTCTTCCCCAAGCTGCGTGCCCTGTGCGACCGCCTCGGCATTCTGCTGATGGCCGACGAAGTCCTGACCAGTTGGGGCCGCACCGGCAAGTGGCTCTGCATGGAACACTGGGGCGTCCTCCCCGACGTCGTGACGCTGGGCAAGGGCTTCGGCAACGGTTTCCCCGTCACCTGCGTCGCCGTGCGCGAGCCCTACAAGGAAAGCTTCGAATCGATTTCGGCCAGTTCCAGCTACGGCGGCAATCCGATGGCGTGCGCGGCCGCCCTCGCCTCGACCGAAGTCATCGCGGAGGAGAACCTGCTGGAATGGTCGAGCCACCTGGGCGACCTGGCCCTCGCGCGCATGCTCAAGATGAAACAGGAACACAAAATCGTCGGCGACGTGCGCGCCAGGGGCTGCCTGATGGGGATCGAGCTGGTCAAGGACCGGCAAACGAAGGAGCCGGACAATCAAGCCGGCGCGCTCGTCTATCAGAAGGCCTTCGCCAAAGGGCTGGCTTGGATCCCGGCCGGCCACATCCTGCGGATGAGCCCGCCGATCGTGATGGATGAGGCGACGCTGGCCCGCGGCCTGGACATCATCGACGAGGCGATCGGCGAGACCGAGAAGGAACTGGGCTACTGAGTTTCGGCGCACACCTGATCAACCGGCGGGCCGGAGCCGTTCCCGCTCTCCTCCACATGCCCGTAGCATTCCGGCCCGCCGGCCCACCTCCTCAGGGTGCAGCACTGCAATAAAGGAAACCAACGATGCAGGTCATCCGCTTTGGGATCATCGGCTGCGGCCTGATGGGCCGCGAGTTTGCCAGCGCGGCGGCGCGCTGGTGTCATCTGACCGACATCGCCGCGCGGCCCGAGATCGTGGCCGTGTGCAACCGCACAGCCGCCAAGATGGACTGGTTTACGGCCCATTTCCCCACGATCCGCCAGGCCACCACCGATTACCGCGAGCTGCTCGCCAACGACGAAGTCGACGCGGTTTACTGCGCCGTGCCGCACAATCTGCACGAAGAAACCTACTGCGCGGTGATCGAGTCGGGCAAGCACCTCTTCGGCGAGAAACCGTTCGGCATCGATCGGGCGGCCTACGATGCCATCGCCGCGTGCCTGCGGCACCACCCGCGCGTCTTCACCCGTTGCTGCTCGCAGTTTCCGTTTTTCCCCGGCGTCCAGCGGATCGGGTCGATGATTGAGCAGGGGGCGTTCGGGCGGATCATCGAAGTGGAAGCGGGGTTCCTCCATTCGAGCGACCTGAATCCGGCCAAGCCGATCAACTGGAAGCGCCAGATCAAGACCAACGGTGAATACGGCGTGATGGGCGATCTGGGCATGCACATCTGCCACGTGCCGCTGCGCGCGGGCTGGCGGCCGCGCAATGTCCGCGCGATCCTGAGCAACATCGTCACGGTACGGCCCGACGGCAAGGGCGGCATGGCGCCGTGCGAAACGTGGGACAACGCCACGCTGCTGTGCGAGGCCGAGGACGCGGCCGGCGAGCGCTTCCCGCTCACGCTCAAGACGCAGCGCATCGCCCCCGGCGAGACGAACACCTGGTACCTGCGCATCTTGGGGACGCAGGCGGCGGCCGAGTTCACGACCCGCCGGCCGACGCTCCTGCGCCTGCTGGAGTATCAGAATGGCCGGCAGGACTGGCGCGAGCTCGATCTCGGCTACGAGACGGCCTTCCCGACGATCACCGGAGGGATCTTTGAATTCGGCTTCGGCGACGCGATCCTGCAAATGTGGGCGTCCTACGTGGACGAGTTGCATCGCGGCGCGCCGCGCGGCCGCTTCAGCGGAACGGCGACCGTCGAGGAAGTCGGCCTCAGCCATCAGCTGTTCACCGCCGCACTCCGCTCCCAGCGCGAACAGGCCACCGTGCCCGTGGTGTGAGGCCGAAGAGGTGCGACGCGCCTTTGGGGCGAACGCTCCTGAGCGCTGGCGGCTCCTATTTGCCGATCGCTGCAGTCCGCGAAGCGGGCGACCGGTATCAAGCGCAGGGTGACGGCCGCAGGCCGGAACCCTGCGTCGCCCCCCCAACGATTCAAGCCCCTGCCGGATCCTTCAGCCCCGCCAGTCCCGTCAGGGACGGCGGACTTCAGCCCGCTACTTCAGTGGCGGGAACCCGGATATCCATGGCGACAGAGTCCCAGAGGGATGGCAGAACCGCTCGAGTCGATCACGAAGGCGAGGGCCGTGGGACCCATTTTCGGTTGAGCTTTTCACATTGCCTTTCGCGTCACCTCCAGGATGAAATGCCCCGCTTGCGCCTTGTCTGTCCGTTATGTCCCTCATGTCCCTCATGTCCCTTCTGAATCACGGATTCATCGGCGCGCGGGATTGCGACATGGGGGCCGGCGGAAAAAAAGCCTTGCCTGTTCCTGACACTCGGGTATCATGCAGCTGCATCCCCCGACTTCATCCGCCCCTCCGGCCCGTCACAGGAGGCGACTGTGCTTCTCATTCCGCTCACCCCTCGGCCATCGACCACGGCCCTGATCCTGTTCCTGCTGGCCGTGCGCTGGCTCCCCGCCGAAACACCGGCCGTAGTCCCGCACCCCGCCGACTGGCCGACGTTCCGCCAGAACCCCCACCTGACCGGTCGCTCGCCGCTGCGCGGCGACCTGGAAACGACGCCGCGCGTCGTCTGGCGTCACGATCTGGGAGCGCAAACCGT
This sequence comes from candidate division BRC1 bacterium ADurb.BinA292, assembly GCA_002068205.1. GTDB lineage: Bacteria > Sumerlaeota > Sumerlaeia > MVZB01 > MVZB01 > MVZB01. Next base: position 9,692 of record MVZB01000057.1, on the reverse strand, counting down.
CCCGGGTGAAACGTTCACCTTCGCCGATTTCGACGGCGACCGCGAACATGAGACGCTCGTCGCGGGGACCCATTCGCTGGCGCTGCGCGATGCCGACGGCACAACCCTTTGGGAACTGCGCGACATCCCCCAGCCGACCATCGTCCAATCTGCCGACTTTGCCGGCAACGGCAGCCAGGGGATCATCTACTGGACGTCGGACGGCGTCACGGCGACCTATGCGATCATCGACTGCCGCACCGGCATCCGCACCGAGCTGTTCACGTTGCAGAATTGCTTCGGGTTCCGCATGCGCTACGGTTCAATCCTCCCCGGCGTGAAGGGCATGCAGGTCTGCGTCTTCTGGACCGGCGACCCCATGGACGACACCTGGTCCGGTCACGCGTATCTGTGGTCGTTCGCCGAGGGCTGCGACCGGCCGCAGCTTGAATTCGAAGCCCATCCGAACGGTCTGCCGATCAGCCCCCTGATCGCGTTTGACGACTACAATGGCGACGGCGTCCCGGACCTGTATGCGATCGCGCATGAGCATGCGACCGTCTGGGACATGACGACGGGCGAAATGCTCCTGCACGGCCCGTTCAGCGACAACATCATCCGCACCTACTCGGGCATCCTGGCGATCGAGCATTTCCCGGATCGCGACCATCCGTCGCTGCTGATCGTGAACCGCAACCTGCCGGGCGCCTACGTCGTCGACCTGGTTGGCGACAAGCCGGTTCGGCGCTGGAAAGAAGTCGTCGGCCCGCTGGAAAACCAGTATCAAACCGCGGTGGAAATCGAGGGGGGCGCGCCCGATCCGTTCCGCGACATCGATGGCGACGGCGTCCCCGAATTCCTCCTGCGCGTCAAGAACGAGCACGACGACGGGCAGACGCGCCTGGTCGTCCTGCGCGCCGAGGACGGCCGCCGGCTGTATGATGGCCCGCCGCTGGAGATCATTTCAGTCGATGAGCTGGACGGAAATACGCCGCCGGAAATCCTGATCCAGGCGGACAGCCGGCTGGAGCTGGCCCACTGGAACGGCGAAGGCTTCGCGACAGTCTGGACGGCCGAAGGCGCGCAGCCGGTCTTCGAGCCGGCCACCCCGCTGCAGGACCCGACCCGCTACACCTTCATTCGCGCCCAGTTCAGCAACCCCGTCGTCTGGAAGGACTCCGCCGCCGATCACACGTTCTTCCTGCGCACGGCCGATGGCATCCGGCGCGCCCGGCTGGACGGCGCCGGCGCCGTTACATTGCTCGACGCGCCCGCCGCCGATCATCCCGTGACCGGGTTCATCCCCGAGGCCGAACGGATGACGACCGTCGTGCGGGGGGCCGAAGGCGTCACGGAGATCGTCCGCGCCGGCGAGGTGATCGGCCAAATCCCGAGCACAACCCTGCGGCGTTATCTGCCTCCCCCGCCGCTGGTGGGCGAGTTGGGCGGCGCGACGCGCATCGTGGCGCGCACGAACGATGCCCGCGTGATCAGCCTCACGCCCGCCGGCGAATCCGGCCCGCTGCTGGCCCAGGCCTGCCCCACCCTCGGCGACCCGTTCGCCGACAAGGCCTTCTTCGGCCTGCTGGCCGACATCGATGCCGACGGCGCGAATGAATTCCTGTGCAGCACCGAGCACGACGGCGCGGCCGTCATCGCGGTCGATGCCGACGGCCGGGAACAACTGCGCCTGCGCCACCGCGAGGAGGCGGGCAACGTGATCCTCATCGCCACCGGTCGCAAGAGCGGCTCGACCGGCAACTGGATCGCCACCCGCTGGCAGACCAGGGAAAAGTCCTGGGGCACGTTGTGGTATGCAACCGCGTTCGACGCGATCAGCGGCGAAGCACTGTGGGAACGCTCCAACTACGGCAAGTACGGCGAAGAGCCGCTGGCGATCGGGATCCACGTCCCGACGGCAGTCGTCGATTACAACGGCGACGGCGGCGACGACCTGATCGTCGCTTGCGCGAACAACTTCGGGATCATCGACGGCACGACCGGCGCCGATCTGTATGGCCCCAAGAACATGCTGGACAATCGCCCCGACGGGATCTGGCCGGCTTATTCGAAGCCGATCCTGGCCGATCTGGACGGCGTCGGCACGCCCGAATTGATTCATGCCATGTCGTTTGCCTCGACCTACGTCGCCACCTGGGAATCCGATCCGCTGTGGTCGATCAAACTGACGCGCGATCGCACCGCGCGCCGCTACCCCGGCATCGCGGACCTCGATGGCGACGGCACGCGCGAGCTCATCACGAGTCAGCAGAATGGGCTGCTGATCGCCTGCAATCATCAGGTGGAGGACGGAGCGAAGCGGGAACGCTGGCAACGGAAGCTGGCGGGGCCGGTCAACGATATCACGGCGATCGATCTGGACGACGACGGGCGCGATGAACTGCTGGTCGGCTCGGCCGACGGGCGGCTCCACGCCCTGAAGGAAATCGACGGCGAGCCGCGGACGCTCTGGACGGTAAGCCTGGAGGGCGCCGTCGGCTCGCCGGTCGTCGCCGATCTGGACGGCAAGGGCCGCCCGTCCATCCTCGTCCCGACCGATCAAGGCTATCTTTACCGGATCGAGTGAACGGCCGGGAGTCTGGTTGAATGAATCTCCCGCCGAGAATTCGGCCCTTGAAACGGGAAAGACTTGGGATGTTTTCCCGAAGCATGCGGGGCGCTTCAGTTGAGGGCCGTGCTCAACCGGTTCGGACGGCCGTGGCCTTGCGGATCCGCTCATTGCCAGTCCCGCCCGGGGCGGCAGACTTCAGCCCGACTGCATGCGTCCTTTATGTCCCTTATGACCCTGATGTCCCTGATCTCCCTTGTGTCCCTCGAGCAACTGTTTTTCGTCCATGAGACGAGAGACCTGTTTCAGGGAATGAACGAAGGCTTCTTGACCGGGCAACGCGGGCGATGTTAAACACAACGGATTCCCCGCTCAAACGCGTCGCACGACCGCTTTTTGAATGGAACTGAAATGAGCCCACCGATGATACACGAGTTTCAACCACCGCCGCCGCCCGCCCCCCCGGCCGACCATCGCCGTTCCGGACGGCGCCGCGCCGCCCGCTGGCTGCTGCCCTGCGCGCTGATTCTGCTCGCGGCGACCGCCTCCCCGCAACCGCCTGCACAGGACCGCGAATGGCCGGTCCCCGACTGGCTCTTCGAGGGCTTCCTCTCGGTGCAGACGATGGAAGGCTCCGGCTTGCGCCGCGGCCTGCGCACGGTCGAGACCCCCGACAATATCGCGCTGCGCCTGCAGCCCTCCGTGGCCGACCGCCTGGATTCCGCCGGCCTCCGCTTCGTCGTCCTCAACGGCATCGGCGGCATGGGCCTCCCGCACGAGATGGAGCGGGTCGAGGCGAACAAGCCGCTGGCCGCCGCGCTCAAGGCCAGGGGCATCCGGCGCCTGCTCTACGTGCAGACCATCGGCACGATCTTCTATGAACCGTTCTTCGATGCCGTCCCCGGCTCCGAAGACTGGATCCAGGTCAACGTCGACGGCGTCCCTTGGACCTATTACGATCAATGGTTCCGCTACATCCCCTGCATCAACAACCCCGAATTCATTGACTATATTCGCGGCGTGCTGCAAACGGCCGTCCGCGAGCTCGACCTCGACGGCGTCTTCACCGACAACTACGGCTACTACAGCTACTCGTGCTACTGCGACCACTGCAAGGCGGCCTTTCGGGCGTATCTCAACGCGCGCTACCCCGACGCCGAGGCGCGCCAGGCCCGCTTTGAAACCGCCGCTTCCTTCGACCACGTCGTGCCGCCGCCGTTCCGCACGCTCGGCGCGCGCACGATGCACACGCTGATCAACGAGGAACATCAGATCCTCGATCCGGTCTCGCAGGAGTGGGTGCGGTTCCGCTGCGAACGGCTCGGCGAGGTCACCCGCCTGCTCAACGAAGCGATCAAGGAGGTCAATCCCGACGCGGTCTGGTTCATCAACTACCTCTATGGCGGCATCCCCGGGTTGAATCTGCCGGTGTTCCATGGTTCTTGGGCCCCGGACGTCTATCCCCACGCCGATCTGATCTCGGCCGAGGCCTCCAATTATCCGCGCATGGAGAACGGCGTCGCGCAGGGGCGGATGATGGTGATGAAAATCGCCAAACGCTTCCGCGTCCCGCTCTCGACGGTCAACTTCCGCGCGCTGGAGGATCTGACGCGGATCTCGCTGGCCGAAGCGATGGCCTTTAACACGGCCCAGGTCGATCTGGTGGGCGACATCTGGCACGCCGGCGACCTGCCGCAGTGGATGCGCGATTACCACGCCTTCTATCGCGAGCATCAGCCGCTGACGGCGGGGGCCGATACCGTCGCCGACACCGCCGTGCTCCATTCGTTCGAAACGCTCGCCTACACTTATCTTTATCCCCAGGAAAGCCTGGTCCTCGCCGAGCAATCGCTCTTCCAGGGCGGCATTACCTACAACGTCATCTTCGACGACGATCTGGACCACCTGGACAACTTCCGCAGCCTGTTCCTGCCCAACGTGCTGGCGATGAGCCGTGAGCGCGCCGAGCAGATCGCCGATTGGGTCAAGCGCGGCGGCTCGCTGGTGGTCACCGAGGACACAGCCATCCTGAATCAGTTCATGCACCCGTGGCGCGCCGAGTGGCTCAAGGCCCGCAAAACTCATCTGCTGGGCGAGCTGCTGGGGATTGACTGGCCCGAGAGCGGTCTGGTGACACAACAGGTCGGCGCCGGCCGCGTCGCCGTCATCGGCCGGATCGAACGCCCGTGGGGTGAGGTGCGGCCGATCACGCCGACGGAACATGGCCTCGCCGATGTCGCGATGGTCCAGTCGCGCGAATCGCACCTGCCCTGGGACTATGCCGAGCACTGGCCGACGGGCCCGGCGATTCCGTTGTTTATGCGCGCCCCCGCGCTCGCGAACAATCACGACCAGATCATCGAGGCCGTCCACTACGTTCTGGACGGGCAACGCACCGTGCGCGTCGAAACGGACAAGCCGGTGATCCCCGAGGTGACGCGCAATGCCAACGGGACGTTTGTTCACCTGATGAACTGGGAGGAGCGCGAGCCCGTCGCCAACTTCCGCGTCTCGGTGCGGACGCCCGGCCCGGTCGAGTCGGTCCAGCTTCTCTCGCCCGACGCCGGAACGCCAGACACCATGCTGGCGGCGGAGTATCGCGACGGCCGGACGGAATTCGTCGTGCCGCGCATTGAATGTTATAACCTCGTGATTCTGAAGTAACGGTGACCCCATGAAATCGCATCCTGGTTCTCTTGCCTGCTGGCTGCTGCTGGCCGTCGGCGCGCCGCTGGCCGCGCGGGCTGACGATCCGCCCCCCGCCGCCGCCGATGAATCGGGCGCCTCCCTGCCGCGCGAGTCGTGGGACGGGCCGCTCTCGGTCGACCACCACGAATGCCTGCTGCTTGACGCGGTCGGGGTCCAGATGCTGGCGCCCGCGGCGCCCGACGACTCGCTGCCGGTTCGCCGCGTCGAGGACCTGCCCCTCGTCGTCACCGAACCGTGCTTCGTCACGACCGGCGACGCCGCGATCCGGATGGATCGCGAGGGCTGCTACCGCTTCCTCCTGCACCCCGATCGCACCTTCCAGCGCATCCTTTATCTGGGCGATATCCCCCGCTTTCTGGGCGCGATCGGCAATCTGCAGGTTCATGGCTGGCGCGACAACGGCCTGACGACCGAGGAGCTGATCGAACGGGCCGGGCGCGTCTGCATCTCGATCACCTGCGGCCCGATCCGCGACGTCGCGCTGCGCCTGCTTGATCAACAGGGGATCGAGGCGCGCAAGGTCAGCACGTTCACCCTGGACCAGTGGAACTCGTTCGACACCGGCCACGCGCTGCTGGAATACCGCGACCCGCAAACGGGCGACTGGATCCTGATGGATCCCGATCTGGGCCATCTCTTCCGCGCCGACGGCGAACTGCTCGACGCCGACCGGCTGACGCGCGCCGTCCGCAATGGCCGGCCGTGGGATACGCTGGCCGTCAATGCCGGACCCCGGGTCGATATGACGCCGGCCTGCCCGGGGGGCAACCCCGCCGTCGCGCTCTACGGCCTGCGCTCCGCGCTCTTGACTGATCCCGACCAGCAACGGACATGGTACCGCCGCGTGCTGCAGGTCACGCAACTGGGCGACGACTACACCGTCGATACGCCGGCGCAGCGGGATCGCTTCGAAGCGCTCTGCGCCACGGCCAATCTCGACTACACCTACCTGCCCCCGCGGGCGTTCCGCGAAAAATACTACCCGGCGCGGACCGACGCGGCGCTTGCCGCCGACCCGTCCCGGCCGGTGCACTCTCCCCAGACAGGAAAACCAGAATGACCGATCATCCAGCACCCGCCTGTTCGCCCGCGATCCCGGGCGGCGCGGAACTCAACCCCGACACGACGGCGCTCGTCATCGTCGACATGATGAACCGCTTCTGCGACCCGGCCTGGCTTGGCCGCCACGACGACGCCGCCCAGGTCGCCTGGTATCGCCGCGAGCTGGAAGGAATCATCCCGCGGATCAGGTCGGTGCTGGAAAGCTTCCGCCGCCGCGGCGCCCTGGTCGTGCATGTCGTGCTCGCCCGCTGGACGCCCGACGCGCGCGAAGTCGTCCCCTACCAGCGCGGCCGCGAATACGACGCCTTCGATACCCAGGCGATGTCGGTCATTCCCGAGCTGGCGCCCGCGACCGGCGAGATCGTGATCCGCAAGGTCGCCAGCTCGGCATTTCAGGCGACCGGCCTCGATTTCATGCTGCGCAACGCCGGCATCCGCCAGGTCGTGATCACCGGCCAGTTCGGCGATGCCTGCTGCTTCTATACGCTGATCATGAGCCGCGAGGCCGGGTTCGCCAACATCTGGGTCCATGACGCCCTGCTCTTCTCCAACGAACAGATGAAGCAGACGATCAATCCGCTGGTGGCCGGCCGGTGGGCCGAGTCGCTCTCGGCCGAAGAACTCGTCCGCCGCCTGGAGCCGTCGCGCGCGGCCGCCGCGCCAATCCCATCACTCGCCCGAAAGGCATGACCGTGACACCGAAGATTGAAATGGCTCGTTACGGCGCGAAAGCCGCCGCCGCCGATTCCGGGGTGCTCCCCACCCCGTTCCCACGCACGATCGGCCCCAACGCGCTCATGTACCTTCAGGAAGTCGTCGACTCCGGCCTGACGGTCGACATGACCGACCGGTTCGAACAGGCGTTCGCCAGGGCGATGGGCGTCGCCCATTGCATCGCTACGTCGGGCTGCACGCCGAGCCTCCACGCGCTGGTGCTCGCCTCGGCCTGGGAGCCCGGCGACGAAGTGATTGTCAGCCCGATCACCGATTACGGCACCGTCCAGGGCCTGATCGCGCAGGGGATCATCCCGGTCTTCCCCGACACCGAGCCCGGTTCGATCAACTTCTCCGCCCGGACGATTCAACCGCACCTGACCGACCGCACGCGCGCCATCTTCTGCGTTCACAAAACGGGACTGATGGTCGATATGGACCCGCTGCTGGAACTCGCCGCGCGCCGCGGCATCCCGGTCTACGAGGATGTCTGCCAGGCGATCTTCAGCGTCTACAAGGGCCGGACGGCCGGAACGCTCGGGCACGCGGCGGCCTTCTCGTTCGACCCCGAAAAAACGATGGGCTCCGACGTCGGCGGCTGCGTCATCACCAACGACGACGCGCTGGCCGAGCGCATCCGCTTCGTCGGCCAGGCCCGCGGCGGCCAGATGCGACCCGGCTTCGGCCGCGTCCATACCGTCGCCGGCTATGCCTACCGCATGCCGCAGTGCACGGCGGCGATCTGCCTGGCGCAGCTCGAAATCATCCGCGAGCAGGTGGCCCACATCGATGCGATGATCCGCCTGCAAACCGATCTGCTGCGGCAGATCCCGGGCATCCGCCCGCTCGCCATTCCGGAGTATCAGGATGTCTACTCGTGCTGGATGGCCGGAATCAGCCTCGAGCCGGAAGCTTTCAACTGCTCGGCCGGCGAATTCGCCGCCCAACTGGCCGAAGCGGGCCTGCCCGGCGCCGGGCTCGGCAAATATTACCTGATGCCCGCGGCGCTGGAATGTCTGCGGGAGCGCGCCGACGAGCAGCGCTACCCCTATTCGATGCCGCCGGCCTCGCGCCGGTTCAGCTATCGCGGCGAGGATCTGCCCAACGCCTGGGGTTTCCTTGAGACCTTCATCCGCTGGTCGACCTTCTGCGCCAAGTACCAACCGGATGATTGCCGGCGGGCGGCTGAGATCGTGCGCGAGGTCGCCGAACGCAATCGCCGCTGACCCCCGCAAATCAATGCGGCCGGCCGCGTGCGTAACTTGTCGCAACCGGCGAAGCGCTCGGCTTCGACGGATCTCCGCCCGCGCTCCCTCGCGCGGCGGACGATGCCCCGTCCAGCGCCATTCGCCCCGCGCGTACAACCCAAATCGTGTTGACAACCGCCGCCGGTTAAGGGGAATTTGGAATTGAGTTGGGCCTTGCCCGCTCGCCGGCCTGAGCCCTCGCCGCACCGCCGATTCTCGGCTTACCAGACCGTTAGGATCCATCATTTATGGCGAAGCAGAAACCAGCCGCGCGCGCAACCTCCGACGGGCAGGCCGAAAACGCTCTCCGGAGCCGGTTTCGCTCGATAACCATCAAGGATGTCGCGCAGCGCGCCGGCGTCAGCCGCATCACCGCCGCGCGCATCCTGTCGGGCAATCCCAACTATCCGGCGTCGCCCAAAACCGTCGAGAAGGTCCGCAACGCCGCGCGCGAAATGAACTATCAGCCCAACCCGTTCGCCCAGTCGCTCGGCCGCCGCCGCAGCCACATCGTCGGCTTGTGCGTGCACCAGGACGCGACCGTCGGCGAACGCGTCTCTCACTCCGAATACCTCGTTCACCTCGATCCGCACATCGCCGGGATTCACTCGCATCCCGAAGCCGCGCGCTACTCGGTGATGGTCATCCGCCGCGACGACGCCGACCCGGAGCTCGAAGCGAACCTGCGCCAGAAACTGCGGTATCTCGACGGCTTGATCTACGTCACGCCGCGCCAGTTGCATCTGCCGATCCTGACCCGCATCGCCGACTCGATGCCGCTCGTCCTCGAGAACGCCCCCGACGTCAAGGGCATCAACACCGTCTCGGTCGACGAGCATGGGATCATCGCCGACGCCGTCCGCCTGCTCGTCCAGCGCGGTTGCCGCAAACTGGGGCTGATCACCTGGGGCGCGCAGGACATCTGCGCCAACGTCAGCCGCTCGCGGGCGTTCCGCAAAGCGCTCAAGTCGCTCGGGCTCCCGCTCAGCGACGAGCAGGTCGCCCTGGGCAACAGCCGCTTCCAGACGCGCGGCGTGATGCGCGACATGCTCCAGCGCGTCCCCGATCTGGACGGCATCATCGTGCCGCGCGACTCGGCGCTGAGCAATGCCATCGAGGAATTGCGCCTCTGCGGCCGCCAGGTCGGCCGCGACCTGGCGATCATTTCCATCGTCGAGACCTCCCTGTGCAGCCTGCTCCAGCCGAGCATCACCGCGATCCACTTCCCGTTCGATCTGCTCGCCAACCGGGCCTTCGATCTGCTGCTCCAGACGATCGAGGGCAAACTGACCCGGAGCAAGCGCCTGCTGATCCCGGCGGTCATCAACGAGCGCGATTCCACGCGCCTGTTCTCCGAAGCCCGCGCGCGCCGGCTCGTGGCGACCTGACCAGGATACTCGTCCCCCGTATCT
>MVZB01000056.1 GCA_002068205.1 candidate division BRC1 bacterium ADurb.BinA292 | reverse complement strand
CCCGGTGCCCCCCCCGTCCATCATTCCCTTCAACAACACCCCCCAACCCGGAGTCCCGTCATGAAACTGAAACCCTTCAATCAAGGCCCCGTCACCCTCCGCTCCATGCCCTTCTGGTGTGTCGGCAATCCGCTCAGCGATCCCTTCGGCGAAAAAATCCTGCCGCCCGTCGACTCCCTCCAGGTGGCCGAAATTCTGGCCGAAGCGGCCGGCGAAGGCTTGATCGAAGCCACCAGTTTCCACGACGACGATCTGGTCCCCTGGAATCCGGAGGCGCCCCGCGATGACCTCGATCCCGCCAGCGCCACCCATAAAAAGCTCGTCCAGATCCGCGACCTCCTGCGCAAGGCCGGGCTCACGGTCAACACCGCCACCTGCAGCCTGCACGGCAGCAAAATCTTCCGCAACGGCGGTCTGACCAACCCGGACCCCAAAATCCGCGCGATCGCCCGTCTCAAGGTCGAACGCACCCTGCGCATCGGTCACTTCTTCGGCGCCCGCTATTTCACCTACTGGGTCGCCCGCGACGGATTCGAAGTTCCGGTCACCGTCGACTGGAACCGGGTCTATACCTGGCTGGCCGAGGGGCTGGATCATGCCGTGGACTACATGCGCGCCCACCGCCTGACCCACTATCAGGGCGCCACCATCGAACCGAAGCCCAACGAACCCCGCGGCCACATGTATCTGCCCACCAGCGGTCATGCCGTCGGCTTCATCTGCGGGCGGCTGAAACGGCCCGATTTCTGGGGCGTGAACCCGGAATTGCTGCAGCACGAAAGCATGGCCCTCATGAACGGCGTCCACACGCTCGGCTACCTGATCAGCCTCAACAAACTCTCCTTCCTCCACTTCGGCAGCCAGATCAAGGCCCAGTTCGACAACGATTTCCCGCCGCTCGTCGGCCCGGAAGGCCTCAAGGAAACCGCCCAGATGTTCTGGCTGCTGCGCCAGACCGGCTGGAAAGGCGTCGTGGAGTTCGATTGCCACATGATGCGGACCGAAGGCGACCCCGCCGACGGCATCACCTGCCGCAAACTCTTTATCCGCAACTGCAGTCGCGCGGTCTCCATCGCGCTGGCCCTCTCGGACCGGCTCGCCCGGGTGTCGCTGCGCGGATTGGGCGAAACCGAGGCCGATCATCGCTCCATCCAGGCGATGTGCGGCCTCGATCCCCGGGCGATGGAGGCCCACGCCCGCAAACGGTAAGGGCGCCGAACCCCGGCGCGGGGGCGCATGACTTTTTTCGCCACAACTCTGGAGAGCATGGCCATCTCCGCCGCGGTGGGGGGAGTGGGCTTCTGGGCGGCCCGCCGGGGCCGACTCGACCGGCCCGCCCTGAAAGTCCTCTCCCTGATCGCCCTCGATATCGCCCTGCCCTGCCAGATCTTCGCCTCCATCCTCCGCGCCTTTGAGCCGGCACACTATCCCGGCTGGTGGCAATTGCCTTTATGGTGGGGCGCCCTGACCCTCCTGCAGGGGGCAATCGCCCTCCTCACCGGCCGCCTGTTCGATCCTTCCACCCGGCGCGAAGCGCAATTGGGACTCCTCTATCAAAACGCCATCTTCATCCCGCTCGTGATGCTGGTGGAACTCTTCGGCCCCCACTCGCGAATGGTGGTCCAGCTCTTTCTCTTCACCCTCTTCTTTCCCGCCTTCTTTTTCACCACCGCGCCCCTCTTCTACCCGGCCCCCAACCGGGGATTGCGGTGGAACCGTCTGCTGACCCCGTCCTTCATCGCCACCGGCGCCGCGCTGGCCCTGAAAGGGCTCCATCTCGGGGCCGCCATCCCGGAATTCGCCCTGCGCGGCCTCGAATTGGTCGGCGCCATCGCCGTCCCGGGCCTGCTGATGTACCTGGGCGGCGCCATCTGCCATGACCGATCCCATGTATCCGCCGGATCGCTCCGCCCTATCCTGGGTTTTGTGGCCATCCGCAATCTGCTGATCCCCATGCTCGTTCTCGGCATCGTCCATTTTCTGCCGCTCCCCGGGGAGTTAAGCCTATTGCTGGTCCTTCAAGCCGCCATGCCCCCCATCACCGCCCTCACCGCCCTCGTCGACCGGGAAGGGGGGGATCGCCTCTTCACCAACCGGATCATGCTGGCCAGCTTCCTCGTCGCCCTGATCACCGTTCCCCTCTTCCTCTCCCTGCATCATCGTTTCATCCAACCCGTCATTCTGTCCAACCCCTGATAGGAGTCGATCATGAAAAACCGCGTCGGCGTCATCACCCCTCTCCCGCCCGAAGGCCCCATCCTGCGCTATGTCGCCGACTTCGGACTCGACACCTGCCAACTCTGTTGCTGGGACAGCGCCCGCTATACGCCGGACCGCGCCGCCACCCTGGTCCGCGAGCTGCGCGCCACCGGCGTCCAGGTCACCTCCCTGTGGGCCGGTTGGCCCGGACCGGCCGTCTGGAATTTCACCCAGGGCCCCGCGACGCTTGGAATCGTGCCCCGTAAATACCGGGCCCCGCGCGTCGCCGCCCTCAAAAAAGCCGCCGATTTCGCGGCGCGGACCGGCCTGCCCGCCATCGTCACCCATCTCGGATTCATCCCGGAAAATCCCGGCGACCCCCTCTTCGGCGAAGTGGTGGAGACCGTCCGCGACATCGCCCGCTATTGCCGCCGGCGCCGGCTCGAGTTCTGGTTTGAAACCGGACAGGAAACCCCCATCACCCTCCTGCGCCTGATCGAATCCGTCGACACCGGCAACCTCGGGATCAATCTCGATCCGGCCAATCTCATCCTCTACGGCAAGGGCAATCCCATCGATGCTTTGGAGGTTTTCGGAAACCACGTCAAGGGGGTCCATGCCAAGGACGGGGTCTACCCGACCGAGGGGATGAACCTCGGTCACGAGGTCAAGGTCGGCCAGGGCCGCGTGCGATTCCCGGCCTTCGTGCGGGCGCTCACCGCGCTCCACTATCGCGGCGCTTATATCATCGAACGCGAAATCTCGGGCGACCAGCAACGCCGCGACATCCGGGCCACCCTGCGCGATCTCAAGCAATGGATCGGGCGGTGACCCCGTTTCAGTTTCGCCCGGGGCGACAATAATTGCGGACCGTCAGGCCAGGGCGTTGGCGCGCTTGGCCGATTCCACGGTGTTATACAACAACATCGTGATCGTCATCGGCCCCACCCCGCCGGGAACCGGCGTGATCAGCGACGCCTTGTGGCGGACCGACTCGAAATCGACATCGCCGACCAGTCGGAACCCGGCCTTCTTCGTCGCATCCTCGATCCGGTTGACCCCCACATCGATGACCACCGCGCCCTCGCGGATCATGTCGGCCGTGACGGTGTTCGGCTTGCCCGCCGCCGCGATCACGATGTCCGCCTGGCGGGTGAAGGCCCCGATGTCGGGCGTCCGGGTGTGGCAAACGGTCACCGTGGCGTTCCCATAGGGCCCCTTCTGCATCAGCAGATTGGCCAGCGGCTTGCCGACGATGTTGCTGCGACCGACCACCACGACATGGGCGCCCTCGATCTTCACCTGGCTGCGCAGCAGAAGCTGGATGCAGCCGTGCGGCGTGCAGGGCAGAAAGGCCTTCTCGCCCACCACCATCCGCCCCACGTTCGTGGGATGAAACCCGTCCACATCCTTCGACGGATCGATCGCCAGCAGCACATCGCTTTCATCCAAATGGCGCGGCAGCGGGAGTTGCACCAGGATGCCGTTGATTTTCGGATCCCGGTTCATCCGGGCGATCACCGCCATCAATTCCGTCTGCGAGGTCCGCGCCGACAGCCGGTTGTCGTCGGAAAAGATCCCGATCTCCTCGCAGGCCTTCTCCTTGGCCGTCACGTAGGATTTCGAGGCCGGATCATCGCCGACCAGGATCACCCCCAGGCCGGGGATGACGCCGCGATGCTTGAGCTTGAAGACCTCGTCCTTCAACTCGGCGCGGATCTCCGCCGCGATCTTCTTGCCGTCGATGAGATGTGCGGTCATGGCCGGCCTCCGGGTGTCAGGTCCAGAATCCTTTAAGCAGCGGGAACTGGGTCTTGTAGCCCAGCATCGCCAGGTACATGCCGTGCCCGGCGTAGGTCGCCTGCAATTCCTTCAGGTTCTTCATCGGATCGTAGGGCGTGTCCTCCGGAATCGTGTAGCCCACACATTCGGAAAGGAGATGGAGCTTCTTCGACATCCAGCATTCGACGAAAACCGGCAGGCCGAGGGCGGACAGCGCCAACACCCGGTCATCCTTCCCCAGCACCGGCTGGGTGCAGATGAATTCAGCGCCGGCGTCGATCTTGCGGTGCATCTTCTCCATCTCGTGATCCTGCGGCTCATAGGGATTGAAAGCCACCCCGATCGAGAAAACGCCCGGCCAGGTCTTGCGGATGTAGGCGGTCAACTCCACCGAGGTCACGACGTTGCAGCTCAACCCCAACTGGGCCGGCTGCAGCTTGGCCAGCCGTTCGTTACCGTCGCCGGAGATCACCAGCACATCGTGGATCCCCAGTCCGGCCGCGGTGTCCAGGATCTTGTGCAAATCCTCCCGCGTGTGGAAGGTGTTCAGATGCAGCGACAACTGCCCCGGCTTCGGCGTCAAGCCCAGCTCGGGAATGATGTCCGTCGCCTGGAAGCTGATGTTGCCCATGGGGTTGTCCGTGATGCAGGCCACGTAACCCGCCTCCATGATCTGGTTGAATTTCTCGGCGAACTTGGCGAGGTCATCCTCCAGAGTCTCGGTATTCTGCTTCGGGGTCAATAATTCGATGTGATACACTTTGTTGGCGATATCCCGCTGGACCGACATAATCGTTTCCTTTCGTTGCGATTTTCAGAAGAGGCCGCTGACGCGGCCGGTTTCGACATCCACATCCACATTCATGAAACCGGGCTGGGAGGCCGTCCCGGGCATCAACTTGATGTCCCCGGCGACGGGCACGATGAACCCGGCACCGCGATACACCAGGATATCGCGGATCGGCAGCGTCCACCCCGTCGGCCGACCCTTGATGTCCGGATCGTGCGACAGGCTGAGATGCGTCTTGACCATGCAGACCCCCAGCCGCGCGCTTTCGGGATCGGCCTCGAAAGCCTCGGCCTTGGCCCGCGCCGTGTCCGTATAGCTGACGCCGGACGCGCCGTAGATCTCGGTCGCGATGCGCTCGATCCGCCGGCGCAGCGGCAGATCCAGGTCGTACAGGAACCGGAACTGGTTTTTCTCGTCCGCCGCCGCCACCACCGCCTCGGCCAGCTCCCGGGCGCCCTCGCCGCCCTTCAACCAGTGCTCCGAATGCGCCACGTAGGCCCCCGCCGCCTCCGCCACGCGGCGAACCAGCCGGATTTCCTCGGGCGTATCGGTGTAAAATCCGTTCAGACAGACGACCGGACGGACGCCGCTCTTCTTCACCGTCTCGATATGGGCGAGCAGGTTGGCGCAGCCGGCTTCGAGCAGCGGCAGATTTTCGCGGGTATAGGCCTCGTTCAACTTCGCTCCCGGCTTCACCGCCGGCCCGCCGCCGTGCATCTTCAAGGCCCGCACCGTGGCCACAATCACCACCGCGTTGGGGGTCAACCCCGAAAACCGGCACTTCAGGTTCCAGAACTTCTCATAGCCGATGTCGGCGCCAAATCCGCTTTCGGTGACGTGATATTCGCCCAGCCGCGTGCCCAACTCGTCGGCGATGATCGAGCTCTGCCCGATCGCGATGTTGGCGAAGGGCCCCGCATGCACAAAGACCGGCTGGCCCTCGATCGTCTGGAGCCCCTGCCGGCTGTAGGCCACCACCATCTTCGCCATGCGGCGCCGCAGGTCGGCCAGATCCTTCGCCACCGCCAGGATCGCCATCACCTCGCTGGACACCGTGATCTGGAAACCCGATTCCATTTCGACGCCATCCATCTTGCCGCCCTTGCCGATGGTGATGTTGCGCAACGCCTGGGCGCAGAAATCGATCGCCCATTTGACGGTCACGCGGGAGGGATCGATATCCAGCCGCTTCAACCCGAGTTGGGCCAGCTTGGCGTCGTCGTAGTTGGCCTCGTGCTGCATCCGGGCGGTCAACGCCACCATCGCCAGGTTGTGGGCGTTGGTGATCGAATCGATGTCGCCCGTCAGCCGGATCGAAAACGGGGTCAGCGGCAGACACTGGGCCAGGCCGCCGCCGGCCGCGGATCCCTTGATGTTGAAGGTCGGCCCGCCGCTCGGCTGGCGGATGGCCCCCACGACGCGCTTGCCCAGCTTCCCGAGCCCCTCGACCAGCCCGATGGTGGTCGTCGTCTTCCCCTCGCCCAGCGGCGTGGGATTGATGGCCGTCACGTCGATGTATTTGCCCTGGGGCCGCGCGCGAATGCGCTCGATCACCTTCGGATAATCCACTTTGCCCAGATAATGCCCATAGGGGATGAGTTCATCCTCCTTCAGGCCCAATTCGGCGCCCACCTGGGCGAACGTTTTCATCGACCGCTCGGCCACCTCGGCGATCTGCCAGTCCTTGAACTTCCGGGGATCCAACGCCAATTCGCTCATGGTTTATCCTCGTCCCTCGGGCTTGCGCCCTCTTACTCCTTGCCCAGCCGGCCTTCGCGGTGCGCCGTCAGGTACTCCGCGCCGAATTCATCCGACCCCTCCAGCAGAGCCTGCGCCAACCGGTACGGCTCCGCGGACCGATCCAACCCCGCCAGGATCTTCGCGTTGATCTGCAGCGGATCCACGATGCCGCTGTCCGCCCCCCGCGCCACCGCCAGGTCGGTGAAGACCTGGTTGATCAGCTTGCGGTTGGGCATGCCGAAGGAGACGTTGCTCAACCCGCCGGTGATGTGAATCGCGGGACCGTAGGTCTTCCGCACCGCCGCCACGGCCTCCAGAAAACTCCGGGCGTTGGCCGAATCGGTCGCCACCGGAAAGACCAGCGGATCGACATAGACCGCATCGCCCCGGATGCCCGCCGCCTCCAGCTTCGGGAACAGCCGCGCCAGATTCTCCAGCCGCCCCTCCGTCGTGGACGGCAAATCCTTCTCGCCGGCCGCCGAAGCCACCACCCGCGCCTTGAATTCCGCCGCGACCGGGATCGAGTCGGCCCGCTCCAGCGAGACCGAGTTCACCATCGGCCGGCCGCGGGCCGCATCGCAGGCCGCCAGCCCCGCGCGGAGAATGGTCGGATTCGAGGAGTCGATGCTCAAGGGCAACCGGGAAGCCTCCTGCACCACCTTCGCCATCCACTGGATGACCGTGACCCGCTCGGCGACATCCGTGCTGTATTCGTCGACGTTCACGTCGAGAAAGGCCGCGTCGGCGGCCTCCTGCTTGCGGGCCAGGAACTGAAGGTAATCGACCGCGGCGGCCCGGGCCGGGGCGTCGCCGTGCAAACCCTGCCAGGCGGCCACGGCGCAATGCTTCACCTTGCCCGCCTGCCAGTCGGCGCCCTCGGTGAACGCCTTGGGGATGGGCAGAGACCGGGGCGCGCTCTTGTCGCCGTAGACGATCGCCTGGCCCCCGCCCTCCATCGGCTTCACGAAAGCGCCGCCCACCTTGTAAATCCGCGTGCAATGAATGTTCTCGCCGATCACTATGAATGTGCTCATCCGTCGATTCCTTTCCGCGTTCCACTTTTCAAAACACCCGCGATCGCCGCGATGTGCGCCGGCGTCGTTCCGCAACATCCTCCGATCACCCGCGCCCCGGCCGCCCGCAATAGCGGCACTTCCCGCGCCACCGTCTCGGGCGTGTCGGGAAAAATATCGCGCTCCCCGTCGCGATGCGGCAACCCCGCATTGGCGTGCACCACGATCGGCGCGTCCCCGGCCGCCGGCCGCATCTCGCGCACGATCCCCTCCATCAGGGCGAACCCCTGCCCGCAATTCGTCCCCACCGCCTGCGCACCGGCGGCGAGCGCCTCCCGGACCATCTCGGCCGGACTGACCCCCATCATGCTCCGATAGCCGCCCTGCGCGCTCGGGGCGAAGGTGAAGGTGCAGATCACCTCCAGCCGCGTGTTCTCGCGCGCCGCCCGGATCGCCAGGCAGGCCTCGTCCAGCGCGAACATCGATTCGATCAGGCAGAGATTCGCCCGCAGCATCGTCAGGCCCCCCAGCGCCAGGCCGAGCAACACGGGAATCCGCCAGGCGGAGGCTTGTGGATGGGTCTGGTACCGCGCCCCCAGATAAAGGATCAGTGCCACGACGACCGGGTTGAGCGCGTCCGCCGTCATCACGGTTTCGTAGTAGACGGCGGGCGCATAGAGCGCCGCCAGCGCCCCCGCCGCCGTGGCGCCCGGCTCGCCGATCAGCCGCCGCGCCGCCAGATACATCAACGCCACGCCGGCGACCCCCGCGCAGAGCTGCAACCCATACATCCACCAGAACCGCCCGCCGGTCGCCTTCATCACCCCCGCGAGCAGGTAAACGTAGAGCGGCCCGTGCTTGAAATAGCCCTCGGGCGTGCCGCCGCGCTCGAGCACCTGACGCGCCTGCTGCATGTTGTCGATCAGGTCGCCGTTGGGGAACGTCTCCGGGTCGAACAGCGGGTTTTCCTCGCTGATCAGATAGGGCGCCGAGACCAGCCGCAGCATGACCGCCAGCGCGATCAGCCACCCGATCGGGCGGCGCCAGACGGGGGGCCGTGGCGCCGACGCCGGCAATTCGCTTTCGCTCCCGTTCTCCCCGGCCGCGGGCATGGACTCCGGCCGGAGGGGAATGGCCGCGCGTTGCGGTTCCTCACGCGGGGTGTTGCGTCGTCCCATGCAATGCATCCCGGCCAGGTTTCTCCCGTTTCAGCCGCGCTCGCGGAGCTCGCTGTCGCAGAATAGCAGCGTCCCCGCCACGGCCGAAACGGGGATGAACAGCGCATTGAGCAGCGGAACCGGCATGATCACGAACGCCATCGTCCCCAGGCCGAGCGTCCGCCAGCGGTTGCGCCGCAGAAATTCGCGCCGCCGCGCATAATCATAGTAGCGCCGGTCCATGCTATATGAGGTGAACTCCAGCGCCAGGAACCGGATCGTGATCGCGGCCGAGGCGACGGCCGCCGCCGCCGACCCGATCACCGGCGCCAGATGCAGCGGCAACGTGCAGATGAACAACAGCAGCGTCACCCAGAACAGGCGCAGGCTGGTGGCCAGGCCGACCCGTAACCCGCGCCAGAGCGCCTTGAGCGAGAACGATTCCTCGACCGTCCCCCCGCCGTAGATCACCTCGACCTTCTCCGACAGGACGTCGTTGAACGGCGAAGCGATCAGCGCCGCCATCGGCACGAACGCGAAGAGCGTCGTCAGCCCCAGCGCGATCCAGATCAGCGCGCCCAGCAGGTAACCGAACAGATCGGCCCAGAAACCGCCCTGGGCAAAGAACGTCCGCTCCAGCCAGCCGCCGGCGAAATGCCAGACGGCCCAGGCAACGCCGGCGAAGAGCAGAACGTTGATCGTGAACGGGATGAGCGCCCAGATCCAGAGCCCCGGATGGCCGAGCAGGAAGCGCAGGCCGCGCCAGACGTCGGCCGCGCCGCGGAAAAACTCAGCCGGCATCTCGCGCGAGATCCTGAGGAAGTCGCGGCGTCACGGGTCGGTCTTCTGCGTCAGCTTCCGCGGGTCGGCCAGTTCCGAGGCCGACTCGACGACCTTCTCGGCGATGGCCAGATGGTAAAACTCCGTATATCCGCACAGCCCGCAGGTCACGGCCAGGTAGCTGTTGGCCGGCAGCGGCAGCAGATTCACCATCGCCCGGCCGACGGAGACCTCCTGCACGTGGGCGCCGTGCCCGTGGCATTTCGGACAGACGAATTCTCGGGCCAGTTGGTCTTTGCAGCCGTGGCGCATCCGAGCCCTGCCTGATCCGGCGTGAGGCGGCCGGGGAGTACTGAACGGTACGATGCCAGAGAACGGGCGGGGTTTCAATTGATGATCACCGAGGCGGGGAAAGGGAGAACGCTTGGATGGACCGTTGGGGGCGATCACGAGAACGAGAACGAGGACAAGAGACGAGGACGGCAAGAAAACCAGACGGGCCATTCCCCCACGTCGCGGGAATGGCCCGTCCGGAACACCGGCCGCTCGGCGCGTCTCTCTAGCGCGGTCCGGCCAGCGGGATCGTGGACCCGCATTGCGACACCGACACGTTCTTCTCGAACACTTCGCGCGGCACCGACGGGCCCTGACGGCTGCAATGCGCGTCGTAGGCCTGTGCCAGCGCGCGGGCGATCGCCGGCGCGTCCATCTGCTCGATCTGGTGGCGCGGCAGCGTAAAGACCGGTTTGCCCTCCTTAAACAGCGCGATGAACGGCGACGAGGGCGGAATGCCCGGCATGTAGCCGCGCGCGCGCTCGACGGCGGCGCGATCCACGCCGGCGAAGACCGTATAGAGCCGATCGGGGATCGTCGTGTGCTGCAGCGAGAGGGTCGCGCCGGGCCGGGCGCCCCCCGCCGCGCAGCCGCAGACCGAATTGATCACCAGCAGCGCCGTGCCTTCGGCGTTCCCCAGGGCGGCGTCGACCTCCTCGGCCGTCGTCAACGGCTCGATCCCCACGTAGGACAATTCCTCCCACATCGGTCGCACGGCTTCGCGATCATACAGCGAGTCCATTCGGTTTCTCCTTCCAGGAAGCCCCGGCGGGACCGCCCGGATTCTGGTATCAGGCTCTGATGCGCGCGGGGCACGGCAATTCTTGATCCCGCGGTCATAAACACCCCGCCAATCCGCTTGGTTTGTCACGGCGGGTTCTGATACGGTAGCGAGGGTGCGCGGCCGCGCCCGCAGCGGCGGAAACCCGCCATCCGCCGCGTCCCCGGACCAATCCGACTGCGAAGGCCTCAACGTGACTTCCCCCCGCATCGAGCGCGTCGCCCATCTGCTCCAGACCGAGATTGCGACCATCCTGGACCGCGAGCTCAACAACCCCAACCTGCCCGAATTCATCACGGTCACGCATGTCAAGCTCTCGCCCGACCTGAGCGAGGCCGTCGTCCAGTTCACGTTTCTGGAAGACCAGACCGACGACGTCGTCCGCGAGACCGTGCGCGAATTGAACCGCGGCGCCGGCTATATCCGCCATCTGGTCAGCCAGCGCGTCTATCTGAAGCGCCACCCGCACCTCAAGTTCGTGTATAACCCCTCGACGCGCTACGCCCTGGGGATGGAGCCGCTCTTCCGCCAGATCCAGGAGGAACTGCCCGCGGAAGACGCCCCGCCGGACGAGCGCGCGGAGGAGACGGATGACCCGTCCGGCGACTCGACAACCTGATCGTTCCGCGGATCGCGTAACGCGAAGGAGCCTCTGGAGATGAGTGTCCTGGTCACGGGCGGGGCGGGTTATATCGGCAGCGCGACGGTGGCCGCCCTCGTGCGCCGCGGGCAACCGGTCGTCGTCTACGACAACCTGTCCAAGGGCCATCGCCGGGCCGTTCCGCCGGAGGTCCCGTTCATTCAGGCCGACCTGGCCGATTCGGCGCGGCTGCGCCAGACGCTGCGCGAATTCAACGTCAGCCAGGTGATCCATTTCGCCGCGTTCACGTCCGTGCCCGAGTCGGTTGAGCGTCCCGATCTCTATTTCCAGAACAACACGGTCAACACGCTCGCGCTGCTTGATGCGATGCGCGACGCCGGCGCCGATCAGATCGTCTTTTCCTCGACGGCGTCGGTCTACGGCGAACCCCGGACGGAGATCCTCGAGGAGACGCATCCGAAGCAGCCGGCCAACCCCTACGGCCTCTCCAAACGGTTTGTGGAACGGATCCTGGAGACGTATGACGCCGCCTTCGGCCTGCGTCACGTCGCGCTGCGCTACTTCAACGCGTGCGGCGGCGCCCCCGACCGCGGCGAGGACCACGATCCCGAAACGCACCTGATCCCGATCGCGCTGCAGGTCGCGCTCGGCCAGCGGCCGCACATCCAGGTTTTCGGCGCCGACTACCCGACCGGCGATGGCACCTGCGTGCGGGATTACATCCATGTCGACGACCTGGCCGAGGCGCATCTGCTCGCGCTCGATCACCTGGAGCGCGGCGGCGCGAGCGAGCAGATCAACCTGGGCAACGGTCGCGGCTACAGCGTGCGTCAGGTGATCGACGTCGCCCGCGCGGTGACGCGCCATCCGATCCCCGAACAGGCCGCGCCAAGGCGGGCTGGCGATCCCTCGCGGCTTGTGGCATCATCCCGAAAGGCGCACGACATCCTCGGCTGGAGGCCGCGACACGTCAACCTGGACGACATCGTGGCCTCGGCCTGGGAGTGGCATCGGCGTCATCCCCGCGGCTATGAGGATTGAGCGCATCGATGTCCCCGGCAGCGCCTCACCTGTCCCTTGTCTTCCCCGTCTACAATGAGACGCGCCGGCTGCCGGCCTCGCTGCGCGAAGTGACCGCCTGGGCCCAGGCGCAGCCGTGGCCCGTCGAGATCGTCGTCGCCGACGACGGCTCGACCGATGGCACGCCCGAACAGGTGCGGGCCGAGTTTCCCCACTGCATCGTGCTGGACGGCGAGCCGAACAAGGGCAAGGGCGCCGCCGTGGCGCGCGGGATGCAGGCCGCCCGCGGGCGCTTCCGCCTGTTCAGCGACGCGGACCTCTCCACCCCCATCGCCGAAGCCAACGGCATGCTGGAGGCGATGGCGCGCGGCGGCTACGACATCGTCATTGCCTCGCGCGCGCTCCCCGAGTCGCGGCTCGACGTGCGCCAGCCGCCGTGGCGCGAGGCCGCCGGCCGCGCGTTCAACATGATCGTCCGGCCGCTGTCGGGCCTCCCCTTCCGCGATACGCAGTGCGGGTTCAAGCTCTTCACCGCCCAGGCGGTCGAAACGATCTTCCCCCACCAGCAGTCGAGCGGCTGGGCGTTCGACGTCGAGCTGCTGATGCTGGCCCGCGCCTTCGGCCTGCGCGTCCTGGAGCACCCCGTCCGCTGGATCAACAACGATGCCTCGAAGGTAAGCCTGCTGAGCGACGCCCCCCGGATGCTGCGCGACATCATCCAGTTCCGCCTGCGCATCCTGCGCGATCGGCCGCAGGCGGCGCAGCCGGCTCCGCGCCAGGAAACCCGCTGAGCGCGCGCCGCTGATGAAGCTTTTCGAAATCACGCATCGCGACCCGGCCGGCGCCGCGCGCACCGGCATCCTGCACCTGCGCGGCGAACGGATCGAAACCCCCGTCTTCATGCCGGTCGGCACGCGCGCCACGGTCAAGGCGATGCTCCCCGACGAGGTCGCGCGCATCGGCTACCGGCTGATTCTCGGCAACACGTTCCACCTGGAGCTGCGGCCTGGTTCGCGCCTGATCGAGCGGCTCGGCGGCCTGCACCGCTTCATGAACTGGCCGCACGCAATCCTCACCGATTCGGGCGGATTCCAGGTCTACTCGCTCGCCCCGATGCGCAAGCTCACCGAGGCCGGCGCCGAGTTCCGTTCCCCCTACGACGGCCAGCGGATTCACCTGACGCCGGAGGAGGCGATCGCGATTCAGCACCGGTTGGGCAGCGACATCGTGATGGCCTTCGACGAATGCCTTGATTTCAATGCACCCGCCGACGCCGTGCGCGCCGCGCTGGAACGGACGCTGCGCTGGCTGGATCGCTGCCGGGCCGCGCACGCCCCGCGCGCCGGCCGGGCGCACCTGTTCGGCATCGTGCAGGGGCATTTCGACGCCGCGCTGCGCGCCGAGTCGGCCCGCCGCACCGTCGAGCGCGACCTGCCCGGCTATGCGATCGGCGGCCTGTCGGTCGGCGAACCGGAGCCGCTGATGCTCGAGATGCTCGAGGCCGCCGTCGCCCACCTGCCCGCCGATCGCCCGCGCTATGCGATGGGGATCGGCCTCCCGCTCAACCTGATCGACATGGCCGCGCGCGGCGTCGACATGTTCGATTGCGTCGTGCCGACGCGCAACGCGCGCAACGGCCGCGTCTACACGTTCGCCGGCATCCGCTCGATCAAGCAGAATCAGTTTGCCGAGGACCCCGCGCCGCTGGAGGCCGACTGCCCGTGCAGCGCCTGCCGGCACTACTCGCGCGCCTACCTGCGGCACCTGTATCAGTGCAACGAGATCTTGAGTTCGCGGCTGCTGACCGAGCACAACCTGACTTTTTTCTGGCGGCTGATGGACCGAATTCGTAGCGCGATTCGCGCCGGCGGGCTGCGGGGGCTCCGCGCCGAACTCGCCGCCGCTTACGCCGCTCCGGAGGACGCGGCCGCCGGCGGCGATGCGCCAGATCCCTCCGGCCCGTGCCGCGAAAGATCTCAATAAGAGCCCGTCCCATCTCCGACAGCGGCTGTCATCGCGCTATTTCCGCGTATGGCGATCCCCAACAGGCGATTCGACTGCGGATCATTGGACCGTCAGGCTGCCCAGCCAGTACAGTTCCGACTTGCTAACCGGATGAGTCCGCGGAGCGGACGACGGGAGTAAAGCGCAGGGTGAAGGCCGAAGGCCGGAACCCTGCGTCGCCGCCCCCAACGATAGAACCCCTGCAAGGGGTGCCCGGAGCATTCTGGAGCCGTTCGGCGGCCGGCGCCCCGCGGTCAGCGCCGACCGGTCGTCAATGATCATCCCGTTGTCTCATCCGTCCCTTCAGGAAATCCTATTCCTGCCCGACCGGCGGGTTGGGCGGCATCGTCGGCCAGAACCGCTCGAACGCTTCCCCCGTCCGATACAGCGCGATCATCGGCACGCCGAACTTCAGCCAGCGCCGTTCAATCGGAAACGCCCGCGTGTCGGCCAGCGCGCGCTCGGGCCGATTGAAAAACCCGCGCCGCATCAGCAGCAGGTGGTAATCGTAGGGCGGCTCGGCGTCGAACCGCAGGTCCGCCCGCAACAGCCCCCATTCCTGCAGGTGCGCCAGATTGAGCCCGTGCAGCGCCAGCGGGCGGATGCTCGGCGGCGCGCCGTCGGGCCGGTCCGGCAGCCCGTTGAGCGTCTCGATCACCTCTTCATTGAGCGCCTCGCCCCAGTAGGTCGTCTCGAACCCTCGCCGCTCGGCCCCCTCCAGCCCGCCCACCAGCGGATTAAAGTAGGACAGGTAGAACGGATGGTAGAGGACCAGCGCCGTAACCCCTTCGGCCAGAATCGCCAGCGCCGCCCCCGCCGTCAGCAGATGCCCCACCCGCAGGATCTCGAGGTCATGGAATCGCCGGCTGCGGGCGGTCCACCGCTGAATCCGCCGGATCAGACTCTCCAGGCCCGCTCCCCCCAGCAGCGCCAGGAACGGAAACACCGGCAGGAACAGTCGCACGCCGTCGTAGC
>MVZB01000055.1 GCA_002068205.1 candidate division BRC1 bacterium ADurb.BinA292 | reverse complement strand
CCAATGGCCCGCGGCCGTCGTCGATTTCCTCTACCCGCCGATCTGCATCCTCTGCCTGCGCCGGCTGGAGCGCGGCCGGCAATCGATCTGCCTCGCTTGCGAAAACCTTCTGCGCGTCGCCGACGAATGGCGCTGCCGCCGTTGCGGCGCCCACGGCAGCGCCGAAATGGCCCCCGCCGGCGACCGCCCCTGCCGCCTCTGCCCCCCGGCGGGCGCACATTACCAGGGCGTCCTCGCCGTCGTCGGCTACAACGACGCTTCCCAGGCGCTGGTCCATCGCTTCAAATACCACCGCCGGCTCGAAGTCGGCGAGGCTATCGCCCGCCTGATGGCCGACGATCTGCGTCGGCCCTTGAGTCAGTTGCACGGACGGCTGGACTGCGTCGCGCCCGTCCCGCTCCACTGGCGCCGCCGCTGGGAGCGCGGGTTCAACCAGAGCCTGTTGCTGGCGCGCGCGGTCAGCCAGGCGTCAGGGATCGAGCTGAACCCCGCCTTGCTCCGCCGCAAGCGTCACACCCGGCGCCAGGTCCTTGTGCCCAGGGCTTCCCGCGCGCAGAATGTTCGCGGGGCCTTTGCGCTGGCCGTCGAACCCGGCGCGCTCGCCGGGCGCGGCGTCCTGCTCGTCGACGACGTCGTGACGACCGGCTCCACGATCGAGGAGTGCGCCCGCGTCCTGCGCGCCGGCGGCGCGCGCGAGGTCTGGGTCGCCTGCTTCGCCCGCGCCGGCATGGCGACGTCCCTCGAACGCGACCAGATCCGCTAGACCAGCGCCCGCCGCCGCGTTGGCCCGATTCTGGCCAGCACAACGGCCTTCGGAGCAAGATTTGTCGCCGTTATTCTCAAGTCGGTCTAAACTGATTCCGATAGGAACCTGAAGGTTGGCAACGGCACGGGCTGACCGCCGCGTTTAATCCCTCAGGAGGAGATCCCTCATGGCCACCACGCTATCGCTCGAGCAGATCCTGGAACGCATCGCCGAGATGAAGCAGGAGACTTCCGAGAAAGATGAAGTCATCCGCGATCAGCAGATGCAGATTGAGGAGCTGGAGAGCAAGATCGAAGAGCTCGACGCGCACTGCCGCGATCTGGAAAACAAGATCGTCGAACTCAATGACAAGTCACGCCAGGCGGAAGAGCTGTTGGAGCGGCTCAGCCAGGTTCTGGGGTAGTCCGCCATCCGGTAAGCCCGCGCCAATCGAATTTCACCCGCTGCGATGCACCGGAATTGAAAGACCCTTCCCCCCGCCCGGGGAGAAGGGTCTGTCTTTATTCATCGGCCCCGGCCGCGCCGGACCCCCGCCGTTATTCGTTGTTGATCAGGCTGACCAGCGTGGTCTTCTTCTGCTTGCGCTGCAGCAGCAGCTTGTCGCTCAGGACTTCCTCCATCGCCGTCTCGGTGATGGTCCGTCCCTCGCGCGGTTCGACCAGCGCCTTGGCCCCCTTGTTCAGCTCGCGCGCCCGACGCGCAATCACGTTGACCATCAGATACTTCTGCTGGCGCACGTTGAGCAGCTCGTGGGCGCTCTGCGTCACGTCGGGACCCGTCGTCTCGACAAGGTGCTTTTTCTGGCGGGAATTGGCTGCCACGGCGTTCAGTCCTTCTTCTCGTCCTTGACTTCAAATTCGGCGTCGACGACGTCCTCGTTGCCGGACGCTTCGCTTTCCGCCGACGGTTCGCCGGCGAAACCGCCGGCCGCCTGTTGCGCCCCCGCCGCGGCCTGCCCCGCCTGCGCCTGCTCATACAGCTTGGCCGACAGCCGGTGCGTGGCCTCGTTGAGGCGCTCGGAGCCAGATTTTATGGCATTGACATCCTTGTCCGCAATCGCTTTCTTCAACGCCTCCAGGGCCCGGTCGATCTCGCCCCGATCGGCCTCGTTGAGCTTTCCGCCCTGCTCGCGCAGCAGCTTCTCCACCGAATAGACCAGCGCGTCGGCCTGATTGATCGTCGCGATCTCCTCGCGCCGCTGCCGATCCTCGTCGGCGTGACTCTCAGCCTCGCGGACCATCCGCTTGATCTCCTCCTCGGTCAGCCCGCTGGAGGCTTCGATCCGGATCTTCTGGTCCTTGCCCGTGCCGAGGTCCTTCGCCGACACATGCAGGATGCCGTTGGCGTCGATGTCGAACGTCACCTCGATCTGCGGCACCCCCCGCGGCGCCGGCGGAATGCCGACCAGGTCGAACCGCCCCAGCGTCCGGTTGTCGCGCGCAAACTCGCGCTCGCCCTGCAGCACGTGGATCGAAACGGCGTGCTGGTTGTCGCTGGCCGTCGAGAAAATCTCGCTCTTGCGCGTCGGAATCGTCGTGTTGCGCTCGATCAGCCGGGTGAAGACGCCCCCCAGCGTCTCGATACCGAGCGATAGCGGCGTGACATCCAGCAGCAGCACGTCGCTGACCTCGCCCGCCAGCACCGCCCCCTGGATCGCGGCGCCCAGCGCCACCGCTTCGTCCGGGTTGATGCTCTTGTTGGGCTCCTTGGCGAAGATCCGCTTGACGATCGCCTGGACCGCCGGCATCCGCGTCATGCCGCCGACCAGAATCACTTCGTCGATGTCCGACGGCTTGAAGCCGGCATCCTCCAGCGCCTTCTGGCACGGGCCCGCCGTGCGCTCGATCAGCGGTTCGCAAAGCTGCTCCAGCTTCGCCCGCGTCAGTTCGAGGTTCAGGTGCTTCGGACCGTTGGCGTCGGCGGTGATGAACGGCAGGTTCAACGTGTAGCTCATCGAGGACGAGAGCGCGATCTTGGCCTTCTCCGCCTCCTCCTTGAGCCGCTGCAGCGCCATCCGGTCGTTGCGCAGATCGATCCCCTGCTCGCGTTTGAACTCGTCGGCCATCCAGTCGATGATGAGCTGATCGAAATCGTCGCCCCCCAGGTGCGTATCGCCGTTGGTCGACTTGACCTCGAAGACGCCGTCGCCCAGTTCAAGAATCGAAATATCGAACGTGCCGCCCCCCAGGTCGTAGACCGCGATCGTCTCGTCCTTCTTCTTGTCCAGGCCGTAGGCCAGCGAGGCCGCCGTCGGCTCGTTGATGATGCGCAGCACCTCCAGCCCGGCGATGCGGCCGGCGTCCTTCGTCGCCTGGCGCTGCGCGTCGTTGAAGTACGCCGGCACCGTGATCACCGCCTGATCGACCTTCTGACCAAGGTAGTCCTCGGCCGTCTGCCGCATCTTCTGCAGGATGATCGCCGAGATCTCCGGCGGCGAATAGGTCTTGCCCATCGCGTCGACATGCGCGTCGCCGTTGGGGGCGGCGACCACCTTGTACGGAACCTTCTTCTGCTCCTCGCTGACTTCGTTCAAGCGGCGCCCCATGAAGCGCTTGATCGAAAAAACCGTGTTCTCCGGATTCGTGATCGCCTGGCGCTTGGCCACTTGGCCCACCAGCCGATCGCCATCCTTCGTAAAGGCGACGATCGACGGCGTCGTGCGCGCCCCCTCGGAGTTCGAGATGACCACCGGCTCGCCACCCTCCACGACGGCAACGCAGGAATTGGTCGTCCCCAGGTCAATTCCAATCACTTTGCCTTTTGCCATTATCTTTGCTCCAGATTAGTCTTGCCTGCTGCTGATCTCAGGAAAATGCCTTGGCGCGCAAGTCATGCATGTTGATTCCTGATTTCAGGGCTTGATCGATGAAATTCCCATCCTGAGACCAGATCTCGGCGCCCCAGTCTCCGGCCAATATGCAGTAGAAAGCGTCGTTCGTGCCGATCTGATGCCTGCGGAATAGATCCCACGCCCGCTGAACCAAGGCGCCGGACCGCTCGAACCACGCCACGGGCAGGGAGATGAAATCGGCAACGATCGCATCCACGTCGCCCGCCCAAACTTCGGCCATGTTTCTGCGACAGATATTCAGAATCTCGGTTAGCCCCACCATCGGCATCAGCGTGTCCACCTTTCGCATCCGGACTGTGGCAAGCAGCGGCTCGGCATGGGCCGACCAGGGTTCTCGAAAGTAGGCCGCGGTCAACGCGCAGACATCCGGAACCACATCTCGCGGCGGCGCTATGACGCGTCAGTCCTGCTGAAGAACCGCGGAGTCCGGCGACTCGCGCATGGCCAGTCGGCGGGACCGGAAGGCGCCAAGGCGCTCCTCCGCACCCGCCCGATCCTCCTCGGACAAGCGGTAACATACCCCCTTGAAGCATGTTCCGATGTCCTCTCTGCTCACCACGGCCAGCCAGCGTTCCCCGACGCGGGCAAACCCATGGCGACGCGCCCATTCATCAATTTGCCGGATCGCCTCATCATGGGTCGGTGCGTCGCAATAATCCAGCGCCGAGTTCGTGCTGGCCAATGCGTCTTGCGGGGGATCGGTAATCAGGATCGACATGGCGATGGTTCCCGAATGTGAGATGAGAGAGCGGCCCTTGGCGCCGCCCTCTCATCCCAAATTACACGAAGGCCGGACGGCGGATTACATCATCCCGCCCATCCCGCCCATGTCCGGAGCCCCGCCGTGGCCATGGCTGTGGGTCTCCTTCTCCTTGATCTCGGTGATCATGCACTCGGTCGTGATCAGCAGACCGGCCACCGACGCGGCGTTCTGCAGCGCCGTGCGCGTCACCTTCGTCGGGTCGATGATCCCCGCCTCCACCAGGTCGGTGTAACGACCCTCGGCGGCGTCGAACCCGACGTTGCCCTTCTCATTCTTCACCCGCTCGACGACGATCGAGCCCTCGGCTCCCGCGTTCTGCGCGATGAACCGCAGCGGGGCTTCCAGCGCCTTGCGCACCACGTTGATCCCCACCGCCTCGTCGCCTTCGGCCTTGATGCCTTCCAGCACCGGGATCGAGCGGATCAGCGCGGTCCCGCCGCCGGCGATGATCCCTTCTTCCACCGCCGCGCGCGTCGCGTGCAGCGCGTCCTCGACCCGCGCCTTCTTCTCCTTCATTTCGATCTCGGTCGACGCGCCGACCTTGATCACCGCCACGCCGCCGGCCAGCTTCGCCAGCCGCTCCTGCAGCTTCTCGCGGTCGTAGTCCGACGTCGTCTCCTCGATCTGGTTCTTGATCTGCGTGATCCGACCGTCGATCGCCTTCTTCTCGCCCTTGCCTTCGATGATCGTCGTGTTTTCCTTCTCGATCGTCACGCGCGCCGCCTTGCCCAGATCCTGCAGCTGCGTGTTCTCCAGCTTCAGGCCCGCTTCCTCGCTGATCACCTTCCCGCCGGTCAGGATCGCGATGTCCTCGAGCATCGCCTTGCGCCGATCGCCGAAGCCCGGCGCCTTGACCGCCGCCACGTTCAGCGTCCCGCGCAGCTTGTTCACCACCAGCGTCGCCAGCGCCTCGCCCTCGATGTCCTCGGCGATGATCACCAGCGGACGGCCCTGCTGCAAGACCCGCTCCAGCACCGGCAGCAGATCCTTCATCGAGCTGATCTTCTTGTCGTGGATCAGGATGAACGGATCCTCGAACGTCGCCGTCATCTTCTCCATGTCGGTGCAGAAATACGGCGACAGGTAGCCCTTGTCGAACTGCATCCCTTCGACCACGTCCAGGACGGTCTCGATCGACTTGTTCTCCTCGACCGTGATCACCCCATCCTTGCCGACCTTGTCCATCGCGTCGGCGATCAGCTCGCCAATCACCTTGTCGCTGTTGGCCGAGATCGTCGCCACCTGCGCGATCTGCGAGTGATCCTTCGTCTTGATCGAGCGCTTGGCCAGATCGGCGACCACCGCCTCAACGGCCCGGTCGATCCCGCGCTTGATCGCCATCGGGTTGGCCCCGGCGGTCACGTTCTTGGCCCCCTCGCGGAAGATCGCCTGGGCCAGCGCCGTCGCCGTCGTCGTCCCGTCGCCCGCCACATCGGACGTCTTCGAGGCGACCTCGCGGACCATCTGCGCGCCCATGTTCTCATACGGATCTTCCAGCTCGATTTCCTTCGCCACGGTCACGCCGTCCTTCGTCACGGTCGGCGCGCCGAACTTCTTGTCCAGGACCACGTTGCGGCCCTTCGGCCCCAGCGTCACCTTGACGGCGTCCGCCAGCTTGTCCACGCCTCGCAGCACGGCGGCGCGTGCGTCTTCGCTGTATTTCATCTGCTTAGCCATGTTCTGCTTCTTCCTCCTGGCTCATTCGGGGATGTTGGTCTGGATTCCGGTCTTGCTCGACCGGCACGGGGGAGCCTCAGGCTTCCTTCGCCATGATGTCGCTTTCATGCATGATCAGGTATTCTTTGCCGTCGATCTTCACTTCGCTGCCGGCATACTTGCCGAAAATCACCACGTCGCCGGCGGCCACATCCAGCGCGATGCGCTTGCCGTCGTCATCCTTCTTGCCGTCGCCCACGGCGACGATCTTGCCGCGCTGAGGCTTCTCCTTCGCGGTGTCGGGGATGATGATGCCGCCCGCGGACTTCTGCACGTCTTCTTCAATCCGCTCAACGAGGACGCGATCGCCCAGGGGTTTGAGAGCCATTGTCAATGAACCCTCCCTTTCTATGGTTTCAGTTGGGTAACTGCAAGAATCATGGTCCGGGCGGAGGACGGAGCGCCGCCACGGCCTTTTCAGACCCGACCTACTCCAGCAATGCCTATTCCACCCCCGGGAATAAATATCCAAGTCCTTTGGTTTCAATCAACCAGGCCCTTCATCGGGCCCGCGCCGAACCACCGCAGCCCATCGTGTTGATACATTCTGATACACATTCCCTTCCGCTCCCCCCAATCTGTGTCAAAACGGACAAGTCGCCATTCCCCTTCGCATCGCTCTCGGTATCGGGGTCGCTCTCGGTATCGGCATCGCGACCGTTCCCGACCGCGCCTCCGCGCCCTCCCAAAATCAGTTGACACGCCGGTCATCTATTGTGATATCGTTTTCTCAGCAAGGGATATCGTTTACGCATCCGGCTCCGCGCCCGGCTCCATTCTGGCCCGCTGGTCCGCTCCCCCCGCGCGATCCACCCGCTCCGACGGGCCGTGCGCCGACCTCGCCAAGCCAAGCTGGAGCGGACGACCTCGGCCCCCCACAGGGGCGAGATTCCCAATCATCCCGCGCTCCGCACATCAGGAGGCCCGTCCCATGGCTTTGCGACCCCTCGGATTCGTCTGCGCCGTTCTGAGCGCGACCCTCACGCTTCCCCTCGGGGCGCAGCCCCCCCAACCCCAGACGGATTCCAACCTCAACCCCCAGGTGGTCGTTGTCACCAGCGACGGGCTGATGACGCTCTATTCCTTTGCCAACGGAACCTTCGCCCAGGTCGCCCAGCAGCAGACCGACAAATCCTTCATCGACGTTGAAATCGAGGACATGGATGGCGACGACATCATGGACATCGCTACCATTCAGCTCAACGCCGATTCCGAGAAGGAAGCCATGGTCTGGGGCTACAACCCCGCCGGCCACACCTTTGTTCAAAAAGCCGTCGGCCCGCTCGATATCGACGGCGACCTCGTCGGCCTGGCCGTGCCCACCGTCACCCCCAACACGATCGTCGTCCTCTTCCACGTCGCGGGCGACGAGGACCATATCCGCGTCTTCGAGGTCAGCGGCGGCGACATCGCCACGCATCCGATTGATTCCGGCTCCTACCCGGTGACCAACGGCGGCGTGCCCAATAACCTCTACGACGACATCGCCGGCGGCGACGTCGTCACGCCCGACGAGGCCACCGTGGGCGTCGACGACGTCCTCGTGGTGCATCGCGGCCGGCCCGCCCTCCTGGTCAACGAGCTGCTCCCCCGCGGCCTGGTGGCCAGCCGCTTCCGCCACGATTTCCTCGATCCCGTGGCGATCGAGTGCCTCCTGCCCGATGACCCTCCCGCGGCGGCCGGCGGCGGCGACCTCTACGCGCTCCTCGCCGGCGATCTGCGCATGATCATCATGCACACCAACGCCCCCATGCTGCAGGGCGCGATCTATCCCGACACCGGCCTCGGCGCCGACGGCCTGACCGGCATCGATTGCGCCGCGGCCAACCTCGGCGGCACGGCCGATGCCCTCGCCGTCCTCTACGCCGGCGACTCTCCCACCGCCTACCGCGCCCTGCGGGCGGTTCAGCCCACGCCCCCCGCGACGATCGATTGGCTGGGCGACGCCGTCCGCGTCGCCGACACCGCCGTCGCCTGCGACGGCGCCCGCACCGGCCTGCTCCCCCTCGTCCCCACCCCCAGCCAGGCCCGGCACTGGACCTTCCAGAATTAACGCCGGTTCCCTCACTCAAAGTTCGCCTCTCGGCCCTCGTCCTCGGCTCTCGTAGATCCGCCGTTTCTGCCATTCGCTGGAAAGATCCAAAATCCAGTGCTGTCGGTTCCGACTGCCGAACCGGCTAAGTCTGTGAAGCAGACGACCGGAGTAAAGCGCAGGGGGACGGCCGCGGGCCGAAACCCTGCGTCGTGGCTCCCCATGAGTCAAGCCCCGGGCAGGGGCGGCCGGATAGGCTTGCATCATACGGCTGACGGCCGCCCGAAGCAGGAAATTAGGCTGCGAAAGTCTTTTTTTGTTTGACATTTCGCCCCCGGTTGCCCCTATTTGAATCCGTTGGGAAGTCGCACACATACACGCAACGCGCGGGTCGCCCAAAAGCAGAACGGATTGCCGGCCGCCCCAGAAACCCAGATGACGCAGTCCCCCATGATGCAGGTTTTCTTCCACCCTCGTCATTTGAGCCCGCCGGATCGTTTAACGGCCGCGATCTGTGAAACATTTCACAAGCGGGCCCCCGCCCCGACCCTGCGCCGGAGGACCTAACCCATGGCTCTCGCCGCCGCCCATTCCATCGGTCTGACCCAACGCCAGGCGATCGATCAGCTCATCAACGATCACCGCGGCCGCCCCGGCGCGCT
Source organism: candidate division BRC1 bacterium ADurb.BinA292 (assembly GCA_002068205.1). GTDB lineage: Bacteria > Sumerlaeota > Sumerlaeia > MVZB01 > MVZB01 > MVZB01. The sequence goes on along the minus strand of MVZB01000055.1, from coordinate 6,396 downwards.
GCTGACCGTCCTAGAGCGGATCCAGGAGGCCCAGCCCCGCAAGTTCCTCCCCGCTGAGGTCCTGCGCTACGTCGCCGCTGCCATGCGGATTCCCCTCTCGCGCGTCTTCAGCGTCGTCACCTTCTACGCCTTCTTCAACCTGACCCCGCAGGGCGACAACACCGTCTGCATCTGCCGCGGCACTGCCTGCCACACCCGCGGCTCGCGCGATCTGCTCGAGCGCCTCAAGCTCGAGCTCGGCCTGACCGACACCGGCCCGGGCGAGGGGAGCGCCGACAAGGTTTCGCTCACGACCCCCGACAGCCGCTTCACCGTCCGCACCGTCGCCTGCTTCGGCCAGTGCGCCCTGGCGCCCGTCGTCGAGATCAACCGCAACATCCACGGCCACATGAACGAACGCGAAATGCACAAGGCCATCCAGGCTCTCCGGTAGGGAAGGACCGCGCCGATGCGTATCGAAGATTTCAGCACGTTCAACCAGGTTAAGGAATCGGGTCTGGCCCGGCTCCAGCCGGCGCGGCCGCGCCTCGCCGTCGGCATGGGCACCTGCGGTTCGGGCAACGGCGCCGAGCGCGTCTACCTGGCGCTGCGCGAGCAGATCGATCAGCGCGGCGTCGATGCCGACCTGCGCCGCACCGGCTGCTTCGGTTTCTGCGCCCAGGAGCCATTGGTCAACGTCTGGATCCCCGGCCGCCCGCTGGTCATCCTCAAACGGGTCGATCCGCGCGACGTCCCCCGCATCCTCGACGCGCTGCTCAACGACGATGTCCCGCGCGACCTCGCCCTCTGCCGCATCGAGGACTGGGATCACATCACCAGCCGCCTCCAGTACGGCCGCGGCTGGAACGACATCCCCCTCTGGAACGAGGTCCCCTTCTTCAAGGGGCAGAAAAAACTGGTCCTGCGCGACTGCGGCATCATCGACCCCGAGGAGATCGAGGAATACATCGCCATCGGCGGCTACCAGGCGCTCTACAAGGTCCTGATCGACGCCAACCCGGATGCCGTCATCGAGCAGCTCAAGGCCTCCAAGCTCCGCGGCCGCGGCGGCGCCGGCTACCTGACCGGCACCAAGTGGGAATTCCTCAAGCGCGCCGCGGCCGACCGCAAATACATCATCTGCAACGCCGATGAGGGCGACCCCGGCGCCTACATGAACCGCAACGAGATCGAGAGCGATCCCCACGCCCTGATCGAGGGCATGGCGATCGGCGGTTACGTGATGGGCGCCGCCGAGGGCATCCTCTACGTCCGCGCCGAGTACCCCCTCGCTGTCCGCCGGCTCCACAGGGCCATCGAGCAGGCCCGCGAATACGGCCTGCTCGGCCGCAACATCCTCGGCCGCGGCTTCGACTTCGATCTGCACCTGGTCGAGGGCGCCGGCGCCTTCGTTTGCGGCGAGGAGACCGCCCTCATCGCCTCGCTCGAGGGCCGCGCCGGCCGCCCGCGCCCCCGGCCCCCGTTCCCCGCCCAGCAGGGTCTGTGGGGCAAGCCCACCAACATCAACAACGTCGAAACCTGGTACAACGTCCCCGTCATCGTTCTGCGCGGCCCCGCCTGGTTCTCCGAGATCGGCAGCCCCAAGAGCGCCGGCACCAAGGTCTTCTCCCTCGTCGGCAAGGTCCGCAACACCGGCCTCGTCGAGATGCCGCTGGGCACCCCGCTCAAGACTTTCGTCTACGACGTCGGCGAGGGGACCGGCAACGGCAAGGCGGTCAAGGCCGTCCAGACCGGCGGGCCCTCCGGCGGCTGCATCCCCCAGGAGATGTTCGACACGCCAGTCGATTATGAATCGCTCGCCCAGATCGGCTCGATCATGGGATCGGGCGGCATGGTCGTCATGGACGAAGACAACTGCATGGTCGACGTCGCCCGCTACTTCATCGAATTCACCCATTCCGAATCGTGCGGCAAGTGCGTCCCCTGCCGCGTCGGCCTCGAGCACGCCCTGCGCATCCTGAACAACGTCTCCCAGGGCGCCGCGGCCACCACCGACCTCGAGATGCTCGACGAGCTGGGCCGCATGATCCGCGATACCTCGCTCTGCGGCTTGGGCCAGACGGCTCCCAACCCCGTGCTGACCACCCTGCGCCACTTCATGGAGGAATACACCGACCACATCCGCGGGCATCGCTGCCCCGCCGGCGTCTGCGAACACCTCGCCCTTTCGCCCTGCGAGAACAGCTGCCCGCTCCACATGAACATCCCCCGCTTCCTCCAACTGCTCAAGGAGGAACGCCTCGAGGATGCGTTCGAGTCGGTCATCCTCGACAACCCCCTGCCGGCCTCCACCGGCCGCGTCTGCCAGCACCCCTGCGACAACCGCTGCCGCCGCGTCAGCCTCGATCAGGCCGTCAACATGCGCGACGTCCATCGCCATATCGCCGATTCGATTCTCTTCTCCGACGGCTTTGATGCGATGGCCGAGCGTCTCGTCGCGCGCCGCCTCGAGCCGACCGGCAAGCGCGCCGCCGTCGTCGGCGCCGGGCCCACCGGCCTGACCTGCGCGTTCTACCTCGCGCTCCTCGGCCACGACGTCACCGTCTACGACAGCAACCCCCTGCCCGGCGGCATGCTGCGCTACGCCCTGCCGGAGTATCGCCTGCCGAAACAGGTCCTCGACCGCGAGGTGGAACTGATCCGCCGCCTCGGCGTCAACTTCGTCGGCAACGTCCGCGTCGGCGACGACCTCTCGCTCAACCAACTCGACGACCAGTTTGATTCCGTCTTCATCTCCATCGGCACCTGGAAGGAAGCCTGGGTCTACCTGGCGGGCACGGAGCTCAAGGGCGTGATCCCCGCCCTTCCCTTCCTCGAAGCGGTCGCCCGCGACAGCCATGTCGCGCTCGGCCGCCGCGTCATCGTGATCGGCGGCGGCAATGCTGCGATCGACTCGGCCCGCACCGCCCTGCGCATGGGCTCCGAGGTTACCGTCGTCTACCGCCGCGAACGGCGCGACATGCCGGCGATCCCCGAGGAAATCGCCGCCGCCGAGGCCGAAGGCGTCCGTTTCGTCTTCCTCGCCGCCCCCCACCGCATCCTCGGCGACCCGCAGGGCAACGTCAAAGCCATCGAAGTCGTCAAGACCGAGCTGGGCGAGTTCGACCGCTCCGGGCGACGCACCCCCATCCTGACCGACGAGATCTACCGCTTCGAGTGCGACAGCGTCGTGCTGGCCGTCGGCGAGCGTGTCGATCTTGATTTCGCCAAGGCCTCCGGCCTCAAGATCAAGGAATCGGGCACGATCGAGATCGACCGCTACACGATGGAGACCAGCCGGCGCAAATTCTACGCCGGCGGCGACGTCGTCACCGGCGCCTCCAATGTCTCCAACGCCATGGCCTACGGCAAACAGGCCGCCGCCGTCATCGACCAGTTCCTGACCGGCGAGCGCCGCTTCGACCGCATCTTCCGCGCGTTCAACTACAGCAAGCTTCCGCCCGAGCCGGTCGACACCCCGCGCCACCACCTGGCCGAACTGCCCCCCCAGGCGCGCGTCCGCGGCTTCGAGGAGGTGATGCTCGGCCTCTCGCGCGCCGACGCCGTCGCCGAAACCCATCGCTGCCTGCGCTGCGATATCAAGGAAGTCAGCCCCGTCTGACGCCGCTCCAACCGGCGCGCGCAACCCTTTGCTTCGAGGAGTCGCTCAAGGTGGATCGAGTCAATCTGAAGATCAATGGTCAACCGATTCAGGCCCGCGCCGGCCAGTCCCTGCTCGCCGTCGCGCGCGACAACGGCATCGACATCCCGACCCTCTGTCACCTCGACGGCCTCTCCGGCGTCGGCGCCTGCCGCCTCTGCCTGGTCGAGGTCGCCGGCGTCGGCCGCCTGCTGCCCGCCTGCACCACGCCGGTCCAGCACGACATGGATGTCCGCACCGATTCGCCGCGCCTCGCCCGCTACCGGCGCATGATCCTGGAGCTCCTCTTCTCCGAACGCAACCACGTCTGCGCCGTCTGCGTCTCCAATGGCCATTGCGACCTGCAGGCCATGGCCCAGTCCCAGGGCATGACCCACGTCCGCTTCCCCTATCTCTACCCCCCGCTCAAGGTCGACGCCTCGCACCGGCGCTACGTGCTGGATCACAACCGCTGCATCCTCTGCACGCGCTGCGTGCGCGTCTGCGCCGAGGTGGAGGGCGCCCACATGTGGGACGTGATGAGCCGCGGCGTCCACTCGCGCCTCGTCGCCGAACTGAACCAGCCCTGGGGCGACTCTCAAGTCTGCACGTCCTGCGGCAAATGCGTCGCGGTCTGCCCCACCGGCGCCCTCGCCGAAAAGGGCCGCGCCGTCGGCGAAATGCAAAAACCGCCCCTCCATCTCACCGATCTTGCCCTGCTGCGCGGAGGCCTCTCATGAACCGGAAGATCCGCATCGCCACCAGTTGGCTCGATGGCTGCTCGGGTTGCCACATGTCGTTCCTCGACATCGACGAGCGGCTCCTGACCGTCCTCGACAAGTTCGAGATCGTCTACGGCCCGCTGGTCGACGCCAAGCAGGTCCCCGAGGGCATCGACGTCGCACTGGTCGAGGGCGCCGTCAGCAACCAGGACGATCTGGAGCTGATCCAGCAACTGCGCGCCCGGTCCAGCCTGCTCATCTCGCTCGGCGACTGCGCCGTCACCAGCAACGTCCCCGCCATGCGCAACCCGCACCCGCTCGGCAAGATCCTCGAGCGCGTCTATATCGAGAACGCCCAGGCCGACCAGCAGATCCCGGCCAACGGCGTCCCGCCGCTCTTGCGTCACGCCCGCCCGCTGCACGAAGTCGTCAAGGTCGATCTCCATATCCCCGGCTGTCCCCCCGCGCCCGACCTGATCTTCCATTGCATCGCGGAGCTGCTCGCCGGCCGCACCCCCAACCTCGAAACGCGCGCGCGGTTCGGCTGAGCCCACGCCCTCATTCACGACAAGGATGACCACGCCGATGAAGACGATCACGATCCATCCGGTCACGCGCATCGAAGGGCACGCCCGCATCACGCTCCACCTGGACGAGCAGGGGCGCGTCGCCGACAGCCACTTCCACGTCACCCAGGTGCGCGGCTTCGAGAAATTCACCGAGGGCCGTCCGTTCTACGAAATGCCCTCGGTCATGGCGCGCATCTGCGGCATCTGCCCCGTCAGCCATCTGCTCGCCTCGTCCAAGGCGTGCGACGCCGTGATGGCCGTCCGCGTTCCGCCGGCCGGCGCCCGCCTCCGCTCGATCCTGCATTTCGGCCAGTTCGTCCAGTCGCACGCCCTGAGCTTCTTCCACCTCTCTTCGCCCGACCTGCTGCTCGGCATGGACTCCGACCCGGCCCGGCGCAACCCCGGCGGCGTCAACGCGCCGCTCACCGCCGACGTGCGCGACCGCATCCTGCGCGAGATCCCCTCGGCCCGCGCCATCACGATGAAGACCCTGGCGCTGCTCAAGCGGGTCGTCGATCAGTTCACCGAGGAGATCGAGCATTTCGGCAACCACCCCTCGCTCTATCTCGGCCTGGTCGATCCCCGCGGCAACCTGGAGCTCTACGACGGCCGCCTGCGCATCATGGACGACATGGGCAAGTTCATGACCGACCAGGTCGACCCCGAAACCTACCAGGACCTGATCGGCGAAGCCGTCCTGCCCACCTCCTACCTCAAAGCCCCCTTCTACAAGCCGCTGGGCTACCCGCGCGGCATCTATCGCGTCGGACCGCTCGCGCGCATCAACCTCTGCGACCAGTGCGGCACCCCCGCCGCCGACGCCGAACTGGCCGAGTTCCGCCAGCGCTTCGGCCGACCTGCCCGCGGCGCCTTCCACTATCATTACGCCCGGCTCATCGAGGTCATCTTCTGTCTGGAGAAAATGGAGGAGTTGCTCGACAATCCCAACGTGCTCGACCCGCATGTCCGCGCCGAGGCCGGCGTCAACGCCGAGGAAGGCATCGGCGTCGCCGAGGCCCCCCGCGGCACGCTGATCCACCATTACCGCGTCGACCCCCACGGCACGATCCGGTGGGCCAACCTGATCATCGCCACCGGCCACAACAACTTGGCCATCAATCAGGCCGTCCTGCAGGTCGCGCGCCATTTCGTCGACGGCAACAAGCTGCGCGAGGGTATGCTCAATCGCGTCGAGGCCGTCGTCCGCTGCTACGACCCCTGCCTGAGTTGCTCGACGCACGCCATCGGCCAGATGCCCCTGCGCATTCAGCTCGTCGGCGCCGACGGCCAGGTGCTCGACGAACAACACCGCTGACGCCCGACGCCCGGACGACGCGCATGCCCCGCTCCACGCTCATCATCGGCTACGGCAACACGCTGCGCGGCGACGACGGCGCCGGCCCGGCCGTCGTGGACCGCCTGCAACGGCGCGGCCCCCGCCCCGGCCCGCGGCTGCGCGCGGCTCACCAGTTGACCCCCGAACTGG